>DATJOK010000023.1:0-8372 GCA_035507155.1 Allostellaceae bacterium | reverse complement strand
TGCCCTGGGGGAAAGTGCCAAAGCCTTTCGCCGCCAGCAGCAGCCGGCGCAGGCTCTGGACCCGCAGCATGCCGCACGCAGCGGCGAATTTCACCATCGCCGCGTCGTCCTCGGCGGCAGCACCGGTGTGCGCGGCGGCCGCGCGGGCGCCCGGCGCGGTGCGGCCGCCGATCAGCGCCACGACGGGCTTTTGCGCCGCCACCCGGCGCGCGATCGCCTGGAAGCGTGCCTTGTCGTCGAGGCTCTCGATATAGAGCAGCACTGCCGAGATCGCCGGATCCTCGCCGAGATGCTGCAGATAGTCGGCGACGCCGAGCTGCACCGCGTTCCCCACCGAGACCAGGGTGCCCAAGGGAATGTTGAGGGCATGGGCGGCGGCGATCGCCTCCTCGCCGAGCGCGCCCGACTGGGTGATGAAAGCGAGCGAGCCGCGCCGGTTGGGACCGGGCGGCATGTCGCGGAGGAAGGTGGCGGCGAAGCGCGCCCCCGTCGGCAGATGAATGATCCCGGCGCAGTTGGGGCCTGCCACCGCGAGATCGTGGGCGGCGATGAGGGCGCGCAGCTCGCGGTCGCGGGCCTTTCCCGCCTCGCCGGCCTCGGCGAAGCCGCCGGGCAGGATGAGGAGGTGGCGGTGCCCGGTCGCCGCCGCCTCGCGCACCGCGTCGAGGATGAGGTCGGGGCGGATGACGATGACGACGAGATCGGCAGGCTGGTTCAGCTCGCGAAGACTCTTGCGCGCCCCGAGCCCGAACATCTCGCCGCCCTTTGGGTTGACCGGCAGGATCTCGCCCGCGAAGCCGGAGATGCGGAGATTCTGCAGCACCGCGCCGCCCGACGAGGTCGCTCGCTCCCCGGCGCCGACCACGGCGACGCTCTTCGGAGCGAAGAAAGGCGAGAGGTCGGGCGTCATCCGTTGAGTCGCACGAGGACCGGCACGTGGTCGGAGCCCTGTTTCCAGCCGCGGGCGGGCTTGCGGATGTCGGCGCCGGCGAGCTGCGGCACCAGCTTGGGCGTCACCCAGATATGGTCGAGACGGCGGCCGCGGTCGGAGGCCTTCCAGTCCCGGGCGCGGTAGCTCCACCAGGTGAAGATCTTCTGCTCCGGCGGCACGAAGTGGCGCACCGCGTCGACGAAGCCGCCGGCCGCCTGCATCTTCGTCAGCTTCTCCACCTCGATCGGCGTGTGGCTCACCACCTTGACGAGATCCTTGTGCGACCAGACGTCGGTCTCCAGCGGCGCGATGTTGAGATCACCCACCAGGATCGCCTTCTTGTCCCGGGGCGAGTCCGCGCTGAACCAGTCGAAGAGCTCATCGAGGAACTGGAGCTTGTGGGCGAATTTCGGATTGGCCTTGGGATCCGGAATGTCGCCGCCGGCGGGGATGTAGAGATTGTGGAGCTCGATCCCGCCCGGCAGCTCGACGGCAACGTGGCGGCAATCCTCGCGCTGGCACCAGCTCCGCGTATGGGGCCGCTCGAAGGGCACGCGCGAGACGATGGCGACGCCGTTATAGCCCTTCATGCCGTGGATCAGCTGGTGCGTGTAGCCGAGCTCGGTGAAGGCCTCGCGCGGGAAGAACTCGTCCGGCGTCTTGGTCTCCTGCAGGCAGAGCACGTCCGGCTGCTCGTCGCGCAGTAGCCTGCGCACCAGGTTGATGCGCAGCCGCACCGAGTTGATGTTCCAGGTGGCGAGCGTGAAGCCCATGGACCGGTCGACCGACGGTTCAGCCGATGGTGATGCTGAGATCCGTGAGCCCGTCCACATGGCCCTCGAGCTTGTCGCCCTTCACCACCGCGGCGACGCCCTCGGGCGTGCCGGAATAGATGAGGTCGCCGGGCGCGAGCTTAACGAGGCCCGAGAGATAGGAGATCGTCTCGGGAATGCTCCAGATGAGGAGCTCGAGATCGCTCTTCTGCTTGTCCTTGCCGTTGACCTTGAGCCAGATCGCGCCCTTGGAGATGTGGCCGACTTTGCTCACCGGCGAGATCGGCGCGCAGGGTGCCGACTGGTCGAAGCCCTTCCCCATGTCCCAGGGCCGGCCCATCTTCTTCGCCTCGCCCTGGATGTCGCGCCGGGTCATGTCGAGGCCGACCGCATAGCCGAAGACGAGATCGAGCGCCTTTGCCACCGGCACGTCGCTGCCGCCGCCTTTGAGCGCCACCACCATCTCGATCTCGTGCTGGTAATCCCGGGTCTTCACCGGATAGGGAATGGTGCTGCCGGTCGGCACGATGGCGTCCGCCGGCTTCATGAAGAAGAACGGATCCTCGCGGTCAGGGTCCGCGCCCATCTCGCGGGCGTGAGCGGCATAGTTGCGGCCGACGCAATAGATGCGCCGCACCGGGAAGTCGCCGCCGCCGACAACCGGGATGGTGGTGACCGCGGGCGCGGGAATGACAAGACTCATGGACGCTTCTCCGAACGATGTGAGATCAGAAGAGATAGCAGCTTTCGCCGATGAGGCCGAGGAGCCACCGGCCGCCGGCGGAGAGCCGGTATTTGATCGCGAGCGGGTGATCCTCTCCCGCCCCGGCGGCGCACACCAGCCCCATCTGGTGGCAGGCGAGCGCGGCGGCGCCGGCGGCGACCCGGCTCAAGGCGGGGTCGGCGACGCCGGCCCGGGCGGCGGCCAGCGCCGCATGGCCGTGCAGCGCCGTCGCCGCCTCGGTCACCTCGCTGAGCGCCGCTAGCAGCGGCGCCTCGCCAAGCTCCGCCGCCGCCTGCTCGTGCAGGCGGCGCGCGGCGCGCTCCTCCGCCGCCCACCATTCCTGGCTCCAGTCCGACTGCTTGGTGAGCGCCGCCGCCGCCTCCCAGCCGGCAACGCCCGCAACGGGGGCGGCGGGAAGTTCGAGCTCGGCGAGATAGCGTCGCGCCTCCGCGCGCTCCATCTCGATGAGCGGCTCGCCGCAGGCAGAAAACCAGGGCGCCGCGAGCAGCTCGGCGGCGAAGGCGCGCACCGCCGCGAGCGGTGCCGCTCCGCTGCCGACCGCCCTCAGCGGTTGCCGCGATCCTCGCGCCACAGGCCGAGCTTGTCCTGGACCGGCCGGTCCGAGAAGGAGAACAGCACGCTCTCCGCTTCCGACCGGTGCACCACGCGCTGCCAGCTCGGCACCACGAAGATGTCGCGCGGGCCCCATTTGAAGGTCTGGTCGCCGATGCGGCTCTCGCCCTTTCCTTCGACGCAGACCATGACGGTGCCGTCGGAGGAGCGGTAGGGCGCGCTTTCGAAGCCTTTCGGGAGGAGCTGCATGAAGGTGGCGATGGTCGGCATGGCATAGTCGCCGGTCGCCGGGTTGACGTAGCGCATCTTGTGGCCGTGGCAGGGATCGGGCGCGTCGTTCCGGGCGAGGGTCGCCAGCGCCTCGCGGGTGCGGCTGTAGGGGTAGTTGAAGATCGGCGAGGTCTTGCGCTCGGGCTTCCAGTCCACCGGCAGCAGGCCCTGGCCGTAGCGCTGCAGCGAATCCCCCGGCGGCCGCGTCACCATCTGCGTCTCGGCGTTGCCGGGCTCGGCGAAGCTCGCATCGAGGATGCGGACGATCGGGATGTCGAGCCCGTCGAGCCAGACCATGGGCCCGTCGCCGTCATTGCCGTGGTCGTGCCAGGTCCAGGACGGCGTGATGATGAAGTCGCCGTACTCCATGATCGTGCGCTCGCCGTCGACGGCGGTATAGGCGCCCTTCCCCTCCATCACGAAGCGGAGCGCCGACTGCGTGTGCCGGTGCGCGGGCGCCACCTCGCCCGGGAAGATCAGCTGCAGCCCGGCAAAGAGAGAGTGCGTGACCGAGGTCTTGCCCTTGAGGCCGGGGTTCTCGAGGATCAGCACCCGCCGCTCGGCCTCCTTCGCGGTGATGAGCGTGCCGGTGCGCATCAGGAAGGGCCGGACCTCGGCGTCGTAGCGCCAGATCGCGGGCTTTGCCGGCGAGACCGGCTCCTTGGTGACGACGCCGTGCAGCACTTCCCAGAGCGGCGCCAGGTTGCGCGGCGCGATCTCCTGGTAGAAGGCCTCGCGCTCCGGATTGCGGCTGGGCGCGGTGTCCATGGGCTCCTCCCGGTTTCGTTACCGGCTCAGGCGGCCTCGGCGAGATCCGGCAGCTTGAGCTTGAGGTGATCTTCCACCAAGGCGCGGGCGCGTTCCAGATAATCCGCGCGCATGTCCTCGTTGCTGCGCTGCTTGATGCCGAACTGGCGGAACATCTCGTTGTTCTTCGAGCCGCTCTTGCCGAAGAACGCCGGCAGCATCGGGAAATAGCGGTTGATCGCGTCCTGCACGCGGGCGCGGCCCTCCTCGGTCCGGCAGAGCTCGGTGCAGAAGTCCTTGCCGAACTGCGCGTGGAAGCGCTCCTCCGGCATGGTCATGCGGGCGAGGTTGCGCAGCGGATGGAAGGTGCAGTGGAGGAGATCCTCCACCTGCAGGATCTCCGCGAGATCGGCGAGCAGCTTGATGACGCAGAATTCCTCCCAGGTCTTGAGCGGGAATTCGAAGATCGAGAGCGGCTTCTTGCCCTTGGGCGTCATCTCCTCCGAGGGGATGCCCATCTGCTCGCCGAGCTCGCGGAAGCGCACGTGGTGGCCGTATTCCTCCATGGCGACGCGGCAGGTGAGCCACTTCGCATAAGGCGTCGGCGCCAGCGCGATCGCCGGCTCGTCGAACACCTGGGCGCCATAGAGCTCGTTCACCGCATGGCTGCGCACGATCTTGCGGAGCGCCCCGCGGTATTCCTCCGGCGCGCTCTCGAGCTCCTTCACGGTCTTGACGGGGGCGGGTGTGGTCATGGCTGCGGGTTCCCTTCTCAGATCTTCGGCTCGCCGCTGAAGGCCTCGAGATCGGTCTCCAGCGGCGTGTAGCGCGGCTTCAATCCGGCGGCGATGGTGGCGCCGAGATCCTCGCTGCCGGTGTTGATGACGTGCGCGACGGGGCGCGGCTGCGAGAACAGGAAGATCTCGCGGCCGCGCACGCCGAAGAGCTGGCCGGTGGTGTCCTGCGCCGCGGGGCTCGCGAGCCAGGCGACGAACTCGCCGACCGCCGTCGCCGGCACCTTGAGCGCGCGCTCCTTGTAGCTCGCCTGCGCCTCGTTCGCGGGCTTGATCGATTCGGTGACGCGGGTCGCCGCGAACGGCGCCACCGCGTTGCAGGTGACCCGGCTCCGCGACATGTCGAGCGCCACGACGCGGGTCAATCCGACGAGGCCGGCCTTGGCGCTCGCATAGGCGGACTGGCCGTAATTGCCGTAGAGGCCGGCGGTGGAGACGATGTTGACGATGCGGCCCCAGGAATAGGGCGCGCCGCCGCGCTCTGCCTTGGCAGCGTCGCGCAGCACCGGCGTCGCCGCCGACAGCACGTGATAGGCGGCGCTCAGATTGGTGCGGATGACCGCGTCCCAGTTCTCGGGGTCGCCCTTGAAGATGAAGGCGTCGCGCAGAATGGCGGCGCCGTTCACCACGATGTCGAGGCCGCCGAAACGCTTGACGGCAAGCCCGACCGCCGCCGCCGCGGCGCTCGGGCTGGCGACGCTCTCGCCGAAGGCGGCGGCGTTCCTGCCGAGGCTTCCTGCAACCGACTCCGCGAGCTTCGGATCGGCGCCGCTGCCGTCGATCGCGGTGCCGTTGTCGGCGATCACCACCGCGGCGCCGCGCGCGTGCAGCGATTCCACGATGGCACGGCCGACGCCGCGCGCGCCGCCGGTCACCAGCGCCACTCGGCCAGCGAGATCGTTGCTCATGTCGCCGCCTCCACCTCGAGCTTCTGCTTCTCCGCCTCGGTGTAGAAGGCATCGGCGTGGATGTCCTGCCGGCGCAATCCGCGCGCCAGCAATTCGCGCGTCGCCGCCTCCACCATCACGGGCGGACCGGCAATATAGGCCTTCATGCCGTCGAGGTCGCCGATGTCCTGGAGCGCCGCCGCGTGCACGAAGCCGGTGCGCCGGCGCGTCGGCGCGCCGGGCTCGGACAGCACGGGGATGAAGCGGAAGTTCGGATGCTTCGCGGCAAGCGCCTGGAAATGCGCTTCAAGATAGAGATCGCGCTCGTCGCGGACGCCGAGATAGAGCTGGATCGGCTGGCGATGGCCGGTGGCGAGCGCGGTCTCGACGATGGACTTGATCGGCGCCAGGCCGGAGCCGCCGGCGAGCGCCAGGATCGGCCCGGTGTGCGCGCCGCGCAGGAAGGAGGCGCCATAGGGACCTTCGACGCGCACCTCCTCGCCGAGCGCCAGCGTGGTCGCCGCGTAGCGGCTGGAGGCGCCGCTGCTGACGTGGCGGATGTGGAACTCGAGCGTGGGCTCGTCCGGCCGGTTCGCCATCGAATAGTCGCGGGGCGGCAGGTCGGCGAAGCGCAGCGCCGCGTATTGTCCGGCGGAGAAGGTGAAGGGGCCGCCGGAGAGGATCTCCAGCCGCACCCGCTTGATGTCGTGGGTGAGATCGTCGAGGGCGCTGACGCGGCAGGTGAGCCGGCGCAGCGGGTGCACCGCCACCTCGTCGGTCTCCAGCCACGCCACCGTCGCGTCGCTCCAGGGCGTCGCGCGGCAGGCCAGGATCAGGCCGCCCGCCCGCTCCTCGTCGGTGAGCGCGTAGTCCGAATAGGGCGCGAGCTCCACCTCGCCCGCCTCCAGCACCGATTTGCAGGCGCCGCAATTGCCGGAGCGGCAGCCATGCGGATAGGGGACGCCCTGGGCGAGCGCCGCCTCCAGAATCGTCTGCCCGGCCTCGACCGTGATCGGCGCCGCGTGCTGTCGCACAGTGACCGTGAACGTCATGGCGGTTCTTCCCCGTGCCGGGAAGATGACTCCAGAAGCTTCGTGAGTCAAATTGTTTGTAATACGAACAATGTGCACGGCCCACCCTCTGGCCAGGCAGATATCTTCGGCCGGCCAAGGGGTAGCCCAAAATGATGGCGCCCGGTCAGGGGGGATTGACCGGGCGCCGGAAGCGCCGTTGGGGGAGTCCGCGCCGGCAGGGGAACCAGCTGCGGACAGTCGGAGGGAGGGTCCACCGACCGCTTCAGCAAATGTATTTGGTGCGGCACCGGAGCCACAGGAGCTGCAAAACCGTCATGACCGACATTCCAAAATCGCATAGGTCAGCCGGCGCCCAGCATCCGGCGAAGCACCAGGTCCCGGCAGGTCTCGGGCTGCTGGGGGATCATCATGTGGCCGGCGCCCCGGATCACCGCGAGGTCGGCGCCGGGAATGCGTGCCGCCAGCGCCGCCATGTTGCCGCTGACCCAGTCCCGATCCGGCTGGTCGGGATCGCCGCTCACCAGATGGAGCGGCGTGCGGATCGTCGGTAAGTGCTCCCAGGTGTCGGCATCGCGATGGCCCGTGAAGATGGTGCTCTCCACCTCGGGCGGGCAGCAGAGAACGAAGCCGTCGCCCTCCGGGCGGAGCGTCGCGCGGCAATGGGCGGCGAGGAAGTCGGGCCGGAAGCTCCGGAACACGCCGCGCGCGCCGAGGTACTCGCGCATCGCTTCCGGGCTCGACCAGCGCGCCTGGCGCCGCGCGCTGCCGCGGACGAGACGCGTCTGCTGGGCGATCGCCTCGGGATAGTTCGGCGCGTCCGGCGGCGGAAAGATCGGCGGCTCGAAGAGAGTGAGGCTGGCGAAAGGGTTGGCGCCGCCGGTCAGAGCGAGACCGATCGCGGCGGCAGCGGCGAGGGAGTGGCCGGCGAAATGCAGTGGCGTGCCGTCGATCCGCGCTGCCAGCGTCGCCGCCACCGCCGCCAGATCCTCGGCGAAGCGATCGACGGCGAAGACCGTCTCCAGCGGGCCCTCGGGCCAGGTGGCGCCGCCATGGCCGCGGGCGTCATAGGCGAAGACACGGACCCGGCGCGCCAGCTCCCGGAGCCATGGCTCGTAGGATCCGGCCGCGAGCCCGTTGGCATGCCCCACCAGCAGCGCCGGCGCCCGCGCGGGCCCGCCCACCTCATAGACCGGCAGCCGCGCGCCGTCGGCGGTGGCGACCTCGACGCGAGCGTGGAATTCCGCGAGGGAGCTGAAGGTCATGGGCCTGCGAACCGCCTTGTAAACGCGGCGGAGCTTAGCGCATCCTCGCCCCGCAAGTGGGAAGAGCCGGGGAGCGGATGCCGAACGACAAACCATCCCGCACTGGCGGGAACGGCGCGATCTCGCTGGGGATGCTCACCAGCCTGCTCGGCTATCACCTTCGCCGGGCCCAGGTGGCGGCGTTCCAGAATTTCGCCGAGGTGGTGGGACCCAACGAGCTGACGCCCGGCCAGTTCGGCGTGCTGGTGGTGGTGGACGCCAATCCCGGCCTCAGCCAGACGCAGCTCGGCAATGCGCTCGGCATCGACCGCTCCACCGTGGTGGCGGTGATCGATCGCCTCGAATCCCGCGGCCTGCTGACCCGCGAGCCTTCGCCG
>DATJOK010000022.1:0-3275 GCA_035507155.1 Allostellaceae bacterium | reverse complement strand
GCGGTCTTGACGCCGATGCCCGGCACGCCCGGCACGTTGTCGACGCTGTCGCCGCACAGCGCCTGCACGTCGATCACCTGGTCGGGGCCGACGCCGAATTTCTCGCGCACCTCGCCATCACCGATCGGCTTCTCCTTCATCGGATCGAACATGGCGATGCGGTCGGAGACGAGCTGCATCAGGTCCTTGTCGGACGAGACGATGGTCACGCTCGCGCCCGACGCGGCGGCGCGGCGCGCGTAGGTTGCGATCAGGTCATCGGCTTCGAAATCGGGACGTTCGATGCGGCAGACATTGAACGCATCGGTGGCCTCGCGCACCAGGGCGAATTGCGGCACGAGATCGTCGGGTGCCTCGGGACGGTGCGCCTTGTAGTTGGCGTAGATGCGGTTGCGGAAGCTGGTCTTGGCGGCGTCGAACACCACCGCGACGTGATCGGCGTCGGTGCCCTGGAGCAGCTTCAGCAGCATGTTGGAGAAGCCGAGCACGGCGCCGACCGGCGTGCCGTCGGGGCGGGTCAGCGGCGGCAGGGCGTGATAGGCGCGGAAGATGAAGCCCGAGCCGTCGACGAGATAGACGTGGCGGAGCGGCTTCAAGGCTTGGAGGCGGCAGGCGCGCCGCCCGCGGGTGCGCCGGCAGCCGGCGCGCCCCGCTTCGATTCATGGATGAAGAGCCGCGAGCAGTAGGGACACTCGATCTTCCCGTCTGCGCCCAGGTTGAGGAAGACGCGGGGATGCCCGAGTGCGCCGTCGCCGCCGTCGCAGGCCACCGTCTCTTTGCTCACGTAGACGATCTCGAAGGGCTGCATCGGTTGGGATCCATCTGCTGGGGTCGTGACGGGAACGCCGAGCCCGCCGGGACGGGGGTCGGCGTTGACCCGGTCGGCGCGCGGATGATACCCATTGCCGCAGCACAATCAATGACCACCTACCCCGCTCGTACCGCATCCGACAGCGCCGCGATGCCGGCGCCGCCGGAGGCCGCGCCGGCGCCGGCGATCGCCGTCGAGGTCAAGGGGTTGACCAAGCTCTATCGCGGCAGCAACCGGCAGCCGGACAAGCTCGCCCTCGACGGCGTTGACCTCGCGATCCCGCGCGGCGCGATCTTCGGCCTTTTGGGCCCCAATGGCGCCGGCAAGTCGACGCTGATCAACATCCTGGCGGGCCTCGTGCTGAAGACCGGCGGCACCGCCAATATCTGGGGCATCGACATCGATGCCGAGCCACGCCAGGCGCGCGCCGCCATCGGCGTGGTGGCGCAAGAGCTCAACATCGACGCCTTCTTCACGCCGCGCGAGCTCCTCGACATGCAGGCCGGCCTCTATGGCGTGCCGAGATCCGAGCGCCGCACGACGGAGATCCTGGCGGCGCTCAAGCTGACGGCCCAGGCGGACGCCTTCTCCCGCACGCTCTCGGGCGGCATGAAGCGGCGGCTGATGATCGGCAAGGCGATGGTGCACAATCCGCCGGTGCTGGTGCTGGACGAGCCCACCGCCGGCGTCGACGTGGAGCTGCGCCGGCAGCTCTGGGAGCTGGTGCGCGCGCTCAACGCCAGCGGCACCACCATCCTCCTCACCACCCATTATCTCGAGGAGGCGGAGGCGCTCTGCGAGCGCATCGCCATCATCGACAAAGGCCGCGTGGTGGCAAACGACGCCACCGGCGCGCTGGTGGGCCGCATCGACGACAAGACGCTGACCATCCACCTCGTTGGCGTGGCGCCGGCGCTGCCGACGGCGCTGGCAGCATTCGGCCTCACCCGCGCCGCGCCGGACCGGCTGGTGCTGCGCTATCGGCCCAGCACCACGACGCTGGCGCCGATCCTGGCAGAGATCCAGGCGCAGGGCCTCGTCATCCGCGACGTCCAGAGCGAGGAGACCGATCTGGAGGCGATCTTCCTGCAGCTCACCGGCGGGGCCTCTGGCGCGCCGCCATGAGGCTGCTCGTCATCCTGCTGGCGGCGCTCACCGCGGCTTGCGCGCTGCCGGTGACGCCCACCCCGCCGGGGCCGCCTCATTCAGAGACGCCGCACTTCACCGTCGCGAGCTTCGTCGCCGATGACGGCGCCTACCTGCCGATGCGAAGCTGGCTGCCGCCGCCGCCGATGCGGGTCAAGGCGGTGATCCTGGCGCTCCATGGCTTCAACGACTATTCGAACTCTTTCAAGATGCCGGGCGAGGAATGGGCGAAGCACGGCATCGCCACCTATGCGATCGACCAGCGCGGCTTCGGCGCGGCGCCCGATCACGGACTCTGGGCCGGGGTGCCGCGCATGACCGAGGACGCCGACGAGGCGGCGGACGCGCTCCACGCCCGCTATCCGGACGCGTCGCTCTATCTCCTCGGCGAGAGCATGGGCGGCGCGGTCGCGATCGTCGCCGCCGCCGGCACCGACGGGGATCCGCCGCCGATCACCGGCCTCATCCTGGAGGCGCCGGCGGTCTGGGGCCGCGACACCATGAACGTCTTCGAGCGGGTGGCGCTCTTCTTCGCCTATCACACAGTGCCGGGCATGACGCTCACCGGCCGCGGCCTCGGCATCAAGCCCTCCGACAATATTCCGATGCTGCGCGCTCTCGGCCGCGACCCGCTGGTGATCAAGGAGACCCGGGTCGACACCATCAAGGGCCTGGTCGATCTCATGGACGACGCGACCGATGCGGCGCCCCGGCTCAAGACGCCGATGCTGTTCCTCTACGGCGAGCGCGACGAGCTCATCCCGAGGAACGCCACCGAGCACTTCCTGGCGCTGCTGCCGCCCGACGTGCCGCGCACCTTTGCCTACTACCCCGACGGCTATCACATGCTGCTGCGCGACCTCGAGGCGCCGCTGGTCTGGCGGGACGTCGAGGCCTGGATCGCCAACCCCGAGGCGCCGCTCCCCTCGGAGGCCGACCACAACGCCGACGAAAAGCTGCTGGCCAAGCGCCGCGATTGATCCAGATCAAAGCCGGGCACGGCCGCGTTTCCCTAGGCTTTCCGCAAAAGGACCCTGGAGGGAATGCCCATGTCCGGCACGGAAGAAACCTATCTCATCCTGTGCACCGTCGCGGCCGTCGCCTTTGCCCTGACCCTGGCCTGGGCCTCCTGGCGGAACGGCTGAGGCTGCCCCTCGCCCGGGTTGGCCTCGCCGCTGCGCAGGTCCCTTGCGCCCACCCGCAGGGCGCGCCTATCTTGGCGCCCGCGGACTGGCGCCAGGCACCCGTAGCTCAGCTGGATAGAGCGCTGCCCTCCGAAGGCAGAGGTCGTGAGTTCGAATCTCGCCGGGTGCGCCAA
>DATJOK010000021.1:0-22447 GCA_035507155.1 Allostellaceae bacterium | reverse complement strand
GCCGGCGGCGCCTGCCGCGGCTACATTCCCGCTCGGTTGAGGATCATCGGACATGAAGAAGATCAAGGTCGCGACCCCCGTGGTCGAGCTCGACGGCGACGAGATGACGCGCATCATCTGGGCCTTCATCAAGGAGAAGCTGATCCTTCCCTACCTCGATATCGACCTCAAATATTACGACCTCGGCATCGAGAAGCGGGACGAGACCAACGACCAGATCACCGTCGACAGCGCCAACGCCATCAAGAAATACGGCGTCGGCGTCAAGTGCGCCACCATCACGCCGGACGAGGCGCGGGTCAAAGAATTCAACCTCAAGAAGATGTGGCTGTCGCCGAACGGCACCATCCGCAACATCCTCGGCGGCACCATCTTCCGCGAGCCGATCGTCTGCAAGAACGTGCCGCGCCTGGTGCCGGGCTGGACGGCGCCGATCGTGATCGGCCGCCACGCCTACGGCGACCAGTACCGCGCCACCAACTTCACGGTGCCCGGCCCCGGCAAGCTCACCATGACCTTCACGCCGAAGGACGGCGGCAAGCCGATCCAGTACGACGTCTTCGACTTCCCGGCCTCCGGCGTCGCCATGGGCATGTACAACCTCGACGAGTCCATCATCGGCTTCGCCCGCGCCTCCTTCAATTACGGGCTGCAGCGCGGCTGGCCGGTCTATCTCTCAACCAAGAACACCATCCTCAAGGCCTATGACGGCCGCTTCAAGGACCTGTTCCAGGAGGTGTTCGACAAGGAGTTCGCGGCGAAGTTCAAGGCCAAGAACATCGTCTACGAGCACCGCCTGATCGACGACATGGTGGCGAGCGCGCTCAAGTGGAACGGCAACTTCGTCTGGGCCTGCAAGAACTACGACGGCGACGTGCAGTCGGACGTGGTGGCGCAGGGCTTCGGCTCCTTGGGCCTCATGACCTCGGTGCTGATGACGCCCGACGGCAAGACCGTCGAGGCGGAGGCGGCGCACGGCACGGTGACGCGCCACTACCGCATGCACCAGCAGGGCAAGGAGACCTCCACCAACCCGATCGCCTCGATCTTCGCCTGGACGCGCGGCCTCTGGTACCGCGGCGAGTTCGACAACACGCCCGACGTCAAGCGCTTCGCCGAGACGCTGGAGAAGGTCTGCATCGACACCGTGCAGGCGGGCCAGATGACCAAGGATCTCGCGATCCTCATCAGCCCGAACCAGGCCTCGCTCACCACGCGGCAGTTCCTCGACACCCTCGACGCCGGCCTCAAGAAGGCGATGGCATGACGTGAGCGACGGCGAGCGCCGCGCGGCGGGGTCGCGCGCGCTCGCCACGCTCCGCGACCGCTACCTCACCTCGCCGCTCAACCACGCCTTCCTCGCCCACGCCTTCAAGGCGGCCTTCCGGCAGCATCACCAGGAGGACCTGCCGGTCCTCCGCCGCGTCATTCCCCGCGACGGCATCGTGCTCGATGTCGGCGCCCATGCCGGCCAGTACGCCAAGCTCTTCGCGGGGATCGCCAGCGACGGGTTCGTGCTGGCGGCCGAGCCCGGCAGCTACGCCCGCACCATCCTTCGCATCGCGCTGGCGATGAACCGGCTCCGCAACGTGGCGGTGCTGCCGCTGGCGCTCGGCGAGCGCGCCGGCACGATGACGCTCACCATGCCCTTGAAGCGCTCCGGCAGCTACGGCTTCGGCCTCTCGCATCTGGGCGAGCACGACCGCCCCGGTGGCTTCAAGACCGAGGTGGTCGCGGTCGCGACACTGGACGAGGTGGCGGCCGCCCTCGAGCTGCCGCGCCTCGACTTCATCAAGGCCGACATCGAGGGCTGGGAATGCCACCTGCTCCGCGGCGGCCGCCGCACGCTGGAGCGGCTGAAGCCGGTGCTGTTCCTGGAGATGAACGCCGTCCAGCTCGCCCGCGCCGGCGACACGCTGGAGAGCGCGTGGTCCCTGCTGACGGAACTCGGCTATCGCCCGCACACCGCCTCGGCGCGCGGCGAGTTCTCGCCGATTGCCGCGGCTTCGGAGGGCAATGTCTGGTGGCTGCCGCCGGGGCGGGAGGTCTAGGGGATCTGGAGCTGCATGGCAGCGCCCTACGAGACGCGCGCCAAGGCGCGCTCCTCAGGATGAGGCGCTTTTCTTACGCCATTCTCGATTTGCCTCATCCCGAGGAGCAGCCCGAAGGGCCGCGTCTCGAAGGACGCACGATAGCGCTGCAGCGAGGGATCTAAGCCGCCGCCTTCGCCGCCACCGCGCGCTCCACCGCTTCCACGGCGGCATCGGCAGCGCTGGCGTCGGGGCCGCCGGCTTGCGCCATGTCGGGGCGGCCGCCGCCGCCCTTGCCGCCCAACGCCTCGGCGCCGGCGCGGACGAAATCGACGGCGTTGAAGCGCTTCACCAGATCCTCGGTGACCGCGACCACGATCGAGGCCTTGCCCTCGGCGCGCGCCACCACGGCGACGACGCCCGAGCCGACGCTCTTCTTCATGTCGTCGGCGAGGCTCTTCAGCTCCTTCGCCGGCACGTCGTCGAGGACGCGGCCGATGAACTTGACGCCGCCCAGATCCTTCGCCGCCTGGGGCGCGGCACCACCGCCGCCGCTCGCGAGCTTGCGGCGAAGCTCGCTCATCTCGCGCTCGAGGCGCTTCCGCTCCTCGATCAGACTGAGCACGCGCGCCGGCAATTCCTGCGGCGTGGTCTTGAGCTCGCCCGCCACCTGGCGCAGCAGCCCCTCCTCCTCGGCGAGATGCGCCTCGGCGGCGGCACCGGTCATCACCTCGACCCGGCGCACCCCCGCCGCCACCGCGCTCTCGGAGACGATCTTGAAGATGCCGATGTCGCCGGTGCGGCGCACGTGGGTCCCGCCGCAGAGCTCGACGGAGAAATGCCGGTGGTCGCCGGTGTCGGTCGCCTCGTCGCCCATGGCGACCACGCGCACCTCGTCGCCGTACTTCTCGCCGAAGAGCGCGAGGGCGCCCGCCGCCACCGCGTTATCCGGCGTCATCAGCCGCGTCGTGACCTCGGCATTCTCGCGGATGCGGTCGTTGACCTCGTTCTCGACCGCCTGGATGTCCTCACCCGTGAGCGGCCGCGGATGGCTGAAGTCGAAGCGCATGCGGTCGGGCGCCACCAGCGAGCCCTTCTGCGTCACATGCGCGCCGAGCCGCCGCCGCAGCGCCTGATGCAGCAGATGGGTCACCGAATGATTGGCGCGGAGGCGCCGCCGGCGCTGGGTGTCGATGCGGAGCTCGACCGCGTCGCCGACCGCGAGCTTGCCGTGCGCGAGCACGCCTACATGGACATGGAGCTCGCCTGCCTTCTTGAGCGTGTCCGCCACCTGGAAGTCCGCCCCGGTCGAGGTGAAGATGACGCCGGTATCGCCGACCTGGCCGCCGGATTCCGCGTAGAACGGCGTCTGGTTGACAAGGAGCTGCGCCTTGGTGCCGGCCTCGATCCGGTCGACCTCCTTGCCGTCGACCACCAGCGCCAGCACGCGGCCCTCGGCGACGTCGGTCTCGTAGCCCAGGAACTCGGTGGCGCCCAGCCTGTCGCGAAGCTCGAACCAGAGCTGCTCGGTCGCCGCCTCGCCGGATCCGACCCAGGAGGCGCGTGAGCGCGCCTTCGCCGCCGCCATCTCGCGGTCGAAGCCCGCGGTGTCGACCGCGAGCTTGCGCGAGCGCAGGATGTCCTGGGTGAGGTCGAGCGGGAAGCCGTAGGTGTCGTAGAGCTGGAAGGCGACGGTGCCGGAGAGCGTCTTGCCGTCCTTCTCCATGCCCTTGCCCGCGACCGCGTCGTCGAGAAGCTGGAGGCCGCGGCCCAGCGTCTGGCGGAAGGTAGTCTCCTCCAGGCGGAGCGTCTCGGTGATGAGCGGCTCGGCGCGCACCAGCTCGGGATAATGCGCGCCCATCTGGCGGATGAGCGCCGGCACCAGCTTCCACATCAAGGGCTCGGTCGCTCCCAGGATGTGCGCGTGGCGCATGGCGCGGCGCATGATCCGGCGCAGCACGTAGCCGCGCCCGTCCTTCGCCGGCAGCACGCCGTCGGCGATGAGGAAGGAGGAGGCGCGCAGGTGATCGGCGATGACCCGGTGCGACACTGCGTGCGGCCCGTCGGGCGACACGTGCGACGCCTCGGCGGAGGCGAGGATCAGCGCCCGCATCAGGTCGATGTCGTAGTTGTCGTGTTTCCCCTGCAGCACCGCGGCGATGCGCTCGAGGCCCATGCCAGTGTCGATGGAGGGACGCGGCAGGTTGATGCGCTCTTCCTTCGTCACCTGCTCGAACTGCATGAAGACGAGGTTCCAGATCTCGATGAAGCGGTCGCCGTCGGCATCCGCGCTGCCGGGCGGGCCGCCGGGAATATCCGCACCGTGATCGTAGAAGATCTCCGAGCAGGGGCCGCAGGGACCGGTATCGCCCATCGCCCAGAAATTGTCCGCCGTCGGGATGCGGATGATCCTGCTGTCGGGGAGCCCGGCGATCTTGCGCCAGTGCCCCGCCGCCTCCTCGTCCTCCGAATAGACGGTGACGAGGAGGCGTTCTTTCGGCAGGCCGAATTCCTTGGTGACCAGATTCCACGCGAGCTCGATCGCGACGTCCTTGAAGTAGTCGCCGAAGGAGAAGTTGCCGAGCATCTCGAAGAAGGTGTGGTGCCGCGCGGTGTAGCCGACGTTCTCGAGGTCGTTGTGCTTGCCGCCGGCACGCACACATTTCTGCGAGGTGGTGGCGCGCGAATAAGCGCGTTTCTCGACGCCGGTGAAGACGTTCTTGAACTGCACCATGCCGGCGTTGGTGAACAGCAAGGTCGGGTCGTTGCGCGGGACCAGCGGGCTCGAGGCCACCACCTCGTGCCCGTTGCGGGCGAAATAGGCCAGGAAGGCCGCGCGAATATCGTTGGTGCTCTGCATATCCGGAATCTGGGCCTTGATGGGGCGCAAGCCAAGAGGGCCGCGGCCTCCGGGCCCCGGCGGAAGGCGGTTGTAGCCGGGGGTTGCGGGACTGTCCAGCCGGGGCGCCGAAGCCCCCCTTGCATCCCCCGCGCCGTCGCGCTCAGATAACCTCCGTGGCTGGGGTGCCGTCCCCGCGGGGCGGCTGAGATCAGACCCATTGAACCTGCCTGGGTAATGCCAGCGAAGGGAGCCGATGAGCAGCGCAGCTTCATCCATATCCATCCACCGGGAGAGTCGTCCCCGGATCGCCGTCATCGGCGGCGGCGTGATCGGTCTCGGCATCGGCTGGCGGCTGGCAGCCGCCGGCTGCGCCGTCGACCTCTTCGAGCGCGGCGCCGCCGGCCACGGCGCGAGCTGGGCCGCCGCCGGCATGCTGGCGGCGGGGGTCGAGACCGAGCCCGGCGAGATCCCGCTCCTCGCTCTCACCCGCGAGAGCCAGCGCCGCTGGCCGGCCTTCGCCGAGGAGCTGAGGGACGCCTCCGGCATCGACGTGGAGCTCAGGACAGAGGGGACGCTGGAGCTGGCGCTCACCGGCGACGACCTACGCCAGCTCCGCTTCAGCTACGAGTTCCAGCGCAGCCTCGGCATCGCCCTCGAGTGGCTGACGCCGGCCAAGGCGCGACGGCGGGAACCGCATCTGGGCGCGAGCCTCGCCGGAGCGGTGCTGAGCCCGGGCGATCACCAGGTGAACAACCGGCGGCTGGTGGAGGCGCTCGCCGCCGCCTTCGCCAGGGCCGGCGGCAGGCTGCACGAGAACGAGGCCGTGACCGCGGTGGAGATCACCGGCGCGCGCGCGGGGGGCGTGCGGCTTTCCGACCGAATTCACGCCGCCGACGTGGTCGTGCTGGCGGCGGGCGCCTGGTCGCGGGAGATATCGGGCATCCCGCCCGAAGCGCGGCCGCCGGTCCGGCCGGTGAAGGGGCAGCTGCTGGCGCTTCGGATGGACCGCGCCTCGCCGCTCGTCGCCCACGTGATCTGGGCGCCCGGCGTCTATCTGGTGCCGCGCCTTGACGGGCGTCTCATCCTCGGCGCCACGGTGGAAGAGCGCGGCTTCGACCCGAGCCTCACCGCCGGCGGCGCGCTCAGCCTGCTGGAGGCGGCGTGGCGCGCGCTCCCCGCCATCGACGAGCTGCCGATCGACGAGATGTGGGTAGGCTTCCGGCCGGGCTCGCCCGACGACGCGCCGGTGCTGGGGCCCTCTCCGGTGGAAGGGCTGGTGCTCGCGACCGGCCACCACCGGAACGGCATCCTGCTGACGCCGGTGACCGCCGACGAGGTGAGCCGCTCGATCCTCGACGGCGGGCCGAGCGCCACCATCCGTCCCTTCTCCATCACGCGCTTCAACAAGCAGGCGAGGCAATCCCATGATCACCGTGCGGCTCAACGGGTCTGAGCAGGACGTGACCGCGACGACGGTCGCCGACCTGATGGCGGAGCTCCGGATCGCCGGCGCGCCACGTGGGCTGGCGGTGGCCGTCAACGGCGCGGTGGTGCCGCGGGCGAGCTGGGACGAGCGCAATCTCGCCGCCGGCGACGAGATCGAGGTGGTGCGCGCGACCCAGGGAGGCTGAGCGATGAACGACGCAGGAGTTCCGCCGGTGCAAGACGGGCTCGCCATCGCCGGCCGCACCTTGGGGTCGCGGCTGCTGATGGGGAGCGCCGGCTATCCCAATCAGCAGGCGCTCCTCGACGCGATCGCGGCAGGTGGGCCCGGCATGGTGACGGTCTCGATGCGGCGGCTCTCCCGCGATCCCTATGCCGGGAGCCTGCTGGAGGTACTGGGGCCGCTGGTGCCGCTGCTCCCCAACACCGCGGGCTGCGCCAGCGTGCGCGACGCGGTGCTGACGGCGGAGCTGGCACGCGAGGCGCTGGAGACCGATTGGGTGAAGCTCGAGTTGATCGGCGATTTCGAGACGCTCTATCCCGACGGGCCGCTGCTGCTGGAGGCGACGGCCGAGCTGGTGGCGAAGGGTTTCACCGTGCTGCCCTATTGCACCGACGATCCCCTGCTCTGCCGGCGGCTCGCCGATCTGGGCGCCGCCGCGGTCATGCCGCTGGGCTCGCCGATCGGCTCCGGCCAGGGGATCCTCAACCCCTACAACATCGAGCTCATCTGCGCGCGGAGCGCGGTGCCGGTCATCCTCGACGCCGGCATCGGCACCGCGTCGGACGCGGCGCTGGCGATGGAGCTGGGCTGCGCCGCCGTCCTCGCCAACACCGCGATCGCCAAGGCGCGCGAGCCCCAGCAGATGGCGCGCGCCATGCGGGGCGCGGTCGACGCCGGCCGCGACGCCTTCCTCGCCGGCCGGATTCCCAAGCGCCGCCACGCGGAAGCCTCGAGCCCCAGGCTCGGGCTGGTGGGGTCCTAACGGCGGCGATATCCCCTCACCCTCCCGCCGCTGCGCGCCGGGCCCCTCCCTCTCCCACTGCGTGGGCGAGGGGCTCTCAAGCGCCGGGCCAAGCGGCCCCTCTCCCGCTTTGCGGGAGAGGGAGGGACCCAGCGCCCAGCGCTGGGAGGGTGAGGGCAAATTGGGTTCGTTTCGCAGACCGCATGTCCCTGATCGAATGCGCCGCAGGCAAACTTCGGACTTCGCCACGGAGGCCACGGAGGATTTCCAGCGGGCGTCGCGACCGCGCCCTTCTCCGTGTCCTCTGCGTCTCCGTGGTGAAATTTCTCTTCTTTTTCTTTCCTTGATCCCTCCCCCGCCTCGGAAATTGGCTTCGTTTCGCACATTCACTTTTACGCCGCCGGCGTGCCCAAAAGAAAACGGCGCCGGGGACGGCGCCGCTTCCCTCCTGCAACCTCGCGCTGAGGCTATTCGGCTTCCTCGCCGCCGCCGCCTTCGCCCGCCGCGCCCACCATCATGGCGTCGGCGACGAGGCCGGCGTTGGAGCGGATCGCCCGCTCGATCGCCTCGGCGACATCGGGATTGTCCCTGAGGAAGTTCTTGGTGTTCTCGCGGCCCTGGCCGATGCGCTGGCCGTCATAGGAAAACCAGGAGCCGGACTTCTCCACCACGCCGGCCTGGATGCCGAGATCGATGAGCTCGCCGCGCTTGGAGACGCCCTCGCCGTACATGATGTCGAACTCCACCACCTTGAACGGCGGCGCCATCTTGTTCTTCACCACCTTGACGCGGGTCTGGTTGCCGATCACCTGCTCGCGCTCCTTGATGGCGCCGATGCGGCGGATGTCGAGGCGGACCGAGGCATAGAACTTGAGCGCATGGCCGCCGGTGGTGGTCTCGGGATTGCCGAACATGACGCCGATCTTCATGCGGATCTGGTTGATGAAGATCACCATGCAGCGCGAGCGCGAGATCGAGCCGGTGAGCTTGCGCAGCGCCTGGCTCATCAACCGCGCGTGCAGGCCCATGTGGCTGTCGCCCATCTCGCCCTCGAGCTCGGCGCGCGGCACCAGCGCCGCCACGGAGTCGACGACGAGCACGTCGATGGCGCCGGAGCGCACCAGCGTGTCGGCGATCTCCAGCGCCTGCTCGCCGGCGTCCGGCTGCGAGATCAGGAGGTCGTCGGTGTTGACGCCGAGCTTCTTCGCATAGCCGGCGTCGAGCGCATGCTCGGCATCGACGAAGGCACAGGTGCCGCCGGCCTTCTGCGCCTCGGCGATGACGTGGAGCGCAAGGGTGGTCTTGCCGGAGCTCTCCGGCCCGTAGATCTCGATGATGCGGCCTCGTGGCAGGCCGCCGATGCCGAGGGCGATGTCGAGGCCGAGGGAACCGGTGGAGACCACCTCCGCCTCGCCTGCGGCCGCCTCGCGGGCGCCCAGCCGCATGACGGAGCCCTTGCCGAATGCGCGCTCGATCTGGCCCAGCGCGGCGTCCAGCGCCTTCTGCTTGTCCATGTTGTCTTTTTCCACCACCCGCAACTGCGCCTGCGACATCGCACCCTCCTTATTCCATATCGGTCCCGAGCGACGCAACGCACCCTTCCTCAACCCAGGGCGGCGCCGCCTCGGCGCCCAGGTCCGGCGCGCCCGGACCCCAGTCCTCGCCGACCCGGACACCATCGTACGCAGTTTGTTCCCCTGCGCAAGTTCTTTCTTCGTTCTCCTGTGAGCTCATGTTCAAGGTCCTGTCAGGAATGGACTTTCGACCGTCCGGAACGAGACCGCGCGGCCGCGCTTAGGAGCGCTCGCTCAAAGTCGTGAGAAGCGACGCGGGCTGGCGAGGAAAGCGACCGCCCGCTTCCCGGGCGGCCGCGAGCGCGCCACGTGCCTCACCGCGGGGTGGCGAGGAATCGGCGCGCCAGCAGCCCGGAGGCCAGCGCCGCCAGCCCGGTCAGCAGCAGGGACAGGCTCGCCGGCTCCGCCATGATCACCGGCGCGGCGGCGAGCGTGATCGCGCCGTCGAAACCGGCAGTCGGGCCGGGAAAGGCGGGGATGGCGGTGCCGGTGACGTCGAGGCTGTAGTTGCCGGGGCCGAGCGCTACCGGATCGAAGGCGAGGTTGAAGGAGGGGAAGCCCTCGGGACGATGCGTCGTCGTCGCGGTGCCCGCCTCCACCGGCGTCGCGCCGTCGAGGAGCATTCCCGCCAGGTCCGGAATGTCGAAGAGGAAATTGGTGAAGCCGGTGCTGAGCGAGGCCGAGAAGAGCAGCGGCGCGCCGGGCGCGATCGTAAAGGTGAAGTCGTCGGCGAACGGACCGTCGAGGCCGGCATCGCCGATGGACGCGGTCGCAGGGCCGGAGAAGCTGCCGAGCGGAATGATGCCGGCCTCGGCCGTCCCGACGCCGCAGAATGCCAGAAGCGCGAGCGCCCCCGTCCCTGCCGCTCCCATCTTCTGCATGAGCGCCCTCGCATCGGATCGAAAACGATGCAGACACTCTAATCTCGGATGCTGCTCCGGAAGCAGGACAAGGAAGCGGCAAATTTGGCCGCGGCGGATCTCACCCGCCGCTCTGCATCCTCCGCACGGTCTCGATCACCCGCTCCCACTCGGCAACGCGATCGGCGAGGCCGCGGCTACGGACGTTGTGGAGGGCTTGCTCGGCGAAGCTGACCGCGTCGTCCCCATGCGCTTCGATGAGGGCGCACGCCAAATGTTCGATGAAATCAGCCATGGCAACGCAATCGCGCGGCGGGCGAGGAGTTGCGGCGATTATATTTGGTTTCAGATCTGCCCCGCTGTTGTCCCCGACGTCGCTGCAACCGAAACTCGGAATACCCCATCGGTACTAGCGCCGCAGGCGAGACACGCGCGGACTTTCGAAGCGAGCCGGATATCGGCTATAGGAAGTGCATCCCTCCCGGAAAGAAGGCGATTTCATGGCAGGCGTCTCCTACACCATCGCGGGCAGCGCCGCTCTCTGTCCGCATTGCAGGCACACGCGCTTCACTGGTCCGAAGACGGTCGAGGCCGGCGACCGCGTGGTCTGCGCCAACTGCCGGCAGGTGGTGGTCGTCGACCCCGAGGCGCCGGGCGGCCTGCGCGCGGTCGGCGCGAAGAAATTCCAGCCGCCGGAACCCAATCTGCGCCGTCGTGAAGGCGCGAGCTGAGCCTCGGCCGGCACGCGCGCTCATTTCCTGACGCGGAAATTATTCGCGCGCT
The DNA here is from genome assembly GCA_035507155.1 of Allostellaceae bacterium. Lineage (GTDB taxonomy): Bacteria > Pseudomonadota > Alphaproteobacteria > ATCC43930 > CGMCC-115725 > DASZHJ01. Next base: position 11,950 of record DATJOK010000021.1, on the reverse strand, counting down.
CGTGCAACTTTTCGGCCGTTGAATCCTTTTTCGCATCAGCACCGTTTTGCGGCGGGCGGCGGCTGACCGGAGCAAGGCCCGGCTGCTAGTCTGACGCCTGCTGCTTCGGCAGACCCGCGGGCCGCGCTGCGGCCGATTGCATCGAGGCGGGACGCGCGTCCGGATGGACGCGCTTCGTCGAGCGTCGAACGGCACACACCAATCATGGTTCCGAATCGTGAGAGCAAATCAAGTCAGACCCGAGCAAGAGAATAGCGCCGCCCCGCAGAGCCTCGGTCCCGGCAACGGGCTCGGCACAGCGCTGGCGATGCTGCCGCCGCCCTGGAGCGTGTTCCGCCGCGGCGGACTCGCTCCTTTCGACGGCAAGGGCCCGGAGATCTATGGCGGCCTCTATATCGCGCTCCATCCCGAGCGCGGCATCGCGCTGATCGATGTCGCGCCCGCGCGGCCGGACCGCGCGGTGCCACGACTGGTCGCGCTGCTGCGCAAGGCCGGCTTGCCGGAATTCAGCGAGGCATCGGCACCGATCGTGGCGTTGACCGTGGGCCGCGGCGAGCTGCGGCAGGTCGGGCTGCGCCTCGGCAAGGCTTTCGAGGCGGCGCCCTTCATCCGCAATCCCGGCTGGACCCGGACGGCGATCGCCACGCTGCAGGCGCATTTCCCCGATCTGCGGCAGGTGCAGCGCGCCGGCGAGGCGGAGCCCGAGCTCGCGCTCCCACCGCAAGCAGAGGCGGAACCTTCCGTCGCGTTGCCGGATGCCGCCGCGGCGGCGGCGCGCGGCGAGCATGCTGCGACACCGCCGGATGCGGCCGAGCCGCAGCCGACAGCGCCGCGGCTCGGCAGGATCGATCCTCGCATCGATGCGGTCGATCCCCGGCCGCGCAGCTTCGATCTGGAGCCGCCGATCTGGGAGAGCTGGCTGGCGCGCAGCCGGATGCTGCCGGGGCTGGCGATCGCCACCGCGCTGGTGGTCGCCGCGGTCATCCTGGTGCTGCTGCAGCACAACGCCTCGACCGGAAGCGGCGCGCCCACCGCGAGCCTCGCCCCCGCCGCGACCACCGCGCCGATGCCCGCGGCTCCACCGGAGACGCCGCCCGCAAGCGCGCCGGCGGATGCCGCCGCTGCTGCTCCGACCACGCCGACGCCGACGAGCGCGGCAGCGACAGCGCCGACCGATCAGGCGCTCGCCCCGTCGCCGCCGAGCGCGCCCGCGACACCGCCCGTGGCGCAGACTTCGCGCGCCGCCGGCACGGCCAGCGCTCCCGCCGCCCTGCCTGCGCAGACCGCGGCCGTCCCGCCATCGCCGGCGCCGGTGCGAAGCGCGCCGGCGGTGACCTCGCCGCCGACGAAGGAGGCGGCGCAGCCCGCCGCGCCCGCGGCTCGCGAAGCCGCCCGGAAAAAGCCGACGGAGACGGCGACCCGCGAGGACCGTGTGCGGCCCGAGAGCAGCGAGCCGGTGATTCCGCCCCAGGACTTGGTGACGATCGACGGCGTCACCTATGTGAAGGGGCGCGAGCCCCACATGCTCGGCGTCGAGAGCCAGCCGGTGCCCGCCGCGCCATCCGCCGCGGCGACGTCGGCGCCACTGCCGGTCGATCACTCCCAGGACGTGACGCCGGGCAGCCTCACCATCTCGCCCGCCCCGCAAGGCATGCCGCCACGCTGATCTCGGCGGCCTGACAGCGCGCTCGCCCGCGGTGCAGCGAGGACAAAGGCATGAAGGGGATCGTCGAGGTCGCGGCCCGAGCAGCGATTGCCCGGAGCGCTCAGAGGGATGCCGCGCCTGCCATCGATGAGCGCGTGCATTGGTTTACGAGATTTCATCCGGCAGCCACCTTGCCGCCATCGGACAGGCTGTATAAATGACCGCTGTGCTGCGCTCGGACTCGGCGCGGCATGGATGTTTGTGCGTGCACCTCGAAGGAGCTTGTGGCCGTGACGAGCAGAACCTTGAGCAAGGTCCCCGAGGTCACTCTCATTTTCTGGATCATCAAGATCGCGGCGACGACGCTGGGCGAGACCGGCGGCGATACGGTGACGATGACCCTCGACTGGGGCTATCTCGCCGGCACGCTCCTGTTCCTCGCGGTGCTGGTGGCACTGGTGGGATGGCAGATCGCGGCGAAGCGGTTCCATCCCGCGCTCTACTGGGCGACCATCGTCGCCTCCACAACCTTCGGCACCACCATGGCGGATTTCGCCGACCGCTCGCTCGGCATCGGCTATCCCGGCGGCGCCTCCATCCTGCTCCTGTGCGTGATCGCGGTGCTCGGACTCTGGTACTGGTCCGAGGGCTCGATCGACGTCGGCACCGTGTCGACGCCGTGGACGGAAGCCTTCTACTGGGCGGCGATCACCGCCTCGCAGACCCTCGGCACCGCGCTCGGCGACTGGACGGCGGACTCCCTGAACCTCGGCTATGACGGCGGCGCGCTCGTCTTCGGCAGCGCCCTGGTGCTGGTCGCGGCAGCCTATTTCTGGACGCGGATGTCGCGGGTGACGCTGTTCTGGGCCGCCTTCATCCTGACGCGGCCGCTCGGCGCCACGGTCGGCGATTTCCTCGACAAGCCCTTGAGCGCCGGCGGTCTCGACTGGAGCCGGCCGCTGGCCTCGGCGGCGATCGCCGGCTTCATCGTCCTCTGCCTGCTCACGCTGCCGCAGCGCGCCGGCAGCCACCCAGCGGCGCAGGCGGCCGATTGAGCGCAGCCGCCGCTCCTCAGCCCTTGCGCTCCATCGAGTAGCCCTTGGAGGTGATGAGCCACTCGCCGTCGATCAGGTGATAGGTCAGGTGATCGACGAAGTGCATGTCGTTGATGCGCACGCGCACCTTGACCAGCGCCTGGGTCGGCGAGGCGAAGTCCATCATCAGGATCGCCTCCTCGCGGGGCGAGCCCTGGGCGCGCGGCGATTTGCGGCCGGCGAGGATCTCCTTGTACTGCGCCATCGGCCACACCGTCATCTTGCCGTCGCGGAAGCCGTGGAGCTGCGCGCTCGGATAGAAGACGCGATCGAAGCGGCTCAAGTCGCAGTCGTACATGAGATCGAAATAGCGCTGCACCGCCTGGGTCAGGCTCTTGAAGCGCGCGTCGTCGCTCATCGGTTCCTCCATCTGAAAAACTCGTCGCTCAATCGGGCGCCATGCCTTTGTCGGCGAGCTCGCGGCGCGCCTTCTCGGTCTTCTCGAGGCTGAGCCCCATGCCGCGCAGCACATGGGGCGCCTTGGTGAACTGGATATCCTGATAGGCGATCACCTCGATCCGGTTGCCCCAGGGATCGAGGAAGTCGAGGAAGGGGCCCGGCACCATCTCGGCGCCCGCCGCCTTCGCGAGCTCGCGCACCGCCGAGCGATCGTCGACCACCACGCCGAAATGGCGGCTGCCGCCGGTCTCGGGCTTCGCCACCTCCATCAGCGCGATGAACTGGTCACCCATGTCGATGAAGGCCTGGCCCTTGCCGCGGCCGCGCAGCGTGAAGTCGAAGATCCGGCCGTAGAAGGCAAGCGCCACCTCGACATCGCCCACCTCGATCGCCACGTGGTTCATGCCGACCAGCCGCGGCCGGCGCGCCGCATCGCTCTCTGCCATGGGAGCCTCCTTGATGCGAGGAAGCCTGCGCTTTTGCGGAGGACGCCGCAAGGGCGGCTTGCGGCTGGAGAACAGAGAGAGCGGCCCTCAGGCCGCCGGCCGGCGTTTGCGCGCGTCCCGCAGCTTATAGGGGCGGATCAGACTCGCGGCCGGAATGCCCCACTTCTTCGTCAGAGCCCAGGCCATCTCCAGAGTGAGATAGCGGCGGCGGTTCAGGATCTCCGACGCGCGCGAGCGCGAGCCCAGCACTTTCGCGAGATCCGCCTGGGTATAGCCGCGCCATCCCACGAACGATTTGATGGCGGCGATCGGGCTCGGCGCCTCGATCGGCCAATGCTCATCCTCGTAGGCCTTGATAAGCGCCGCCAGGATGTCGAACCGATCCGCCTCGGCCGAGCCCGGCTTCGGTTCTCGCTCGAAATACAGATATTTGCGGCCGGGATAGCGGGAGGCCTTGCTACTTCGCCGACACCGGCGCCTCGGCCGAGATCACTTCCTTCACCTTGCCGGCGAGCTGCTTCAGGCTGAAGGGCTTGGGCAGGAAATGGATCTCGGTGTCGCTGTCGAGGCGCTTGCGGAAGGCGTCCTCGGTATAGCCGGAGATGAAGATCACCTTCATGTCCGGATGGGTCTCGCGCACCGCGCGCACCAGCGCGGGGCCGTCCATGCGCGGCATCACCACGTCGGTGACCACGAGATCGATGCTCTCCTTGCCTTGCGTGAGGAGCTCGAGCGCCGCCTCGCCGCTCTTCGCCTCCAGCACGCGGTAGCCCTTGTTGCGGAGCGCGCGGGCGCTGAACAGGCGCACGGGATCCTCGTCCTCCACCAGCAGCACGGTGCCGGCGCCGGTCAAGTCGCGCCCCTGCCCCGCCGCCTCGCCGGCGTCGGCGCGCGTCTGCGTCGCCTCGTTGGGATCGAGGCGCGGCAGATAGATCGAGAAAGTGGCGCCTTGGCCGGGCTCGCTGTCGACGAAGACGAAGCCGCCGGTCTGCCGCACGATGCCGTAGACGGTGGAGAGGCCGAGGCCGGTGCCGGAGCCCACCTCCTTCGTCGAGAAGAAGGGCTCGAAGATCCGCTCCAGATTCTCCTTGGGGATGCCGATGCCGGTATCGGCGACCTGGACCAGGATGTAGTCGCCGCGCGGCATCACCTCGTGGCCGCGCCGGATCGGCGCCGCCGTCGTCGTGTTGGTGGTGCGGATGGTGAGGGTGCCGCCCGATGTCATCGCATCGCGGGCGTTGACCGCGAGGTTGATGATCACCTGCTCGAGCTGGCCCTGGTCGACGCGGACCAGTCCCAGGTCGCGGCCATGCACCACCTTGAGCTCGATGTTTTCGCCGATGAGCCGGCGCAGCAGGTGCGAGAGCTCCGCCAGCACGTCGGTGATGCTGAGGACGCGCGGCTGCAGCGTCTGCTGGCGCGAGAAGGCGAGCAGCTGGCGCACCAGGTTGGCGGCGCGGTTGGCGTTCTGCTTGATCTGCATGATGTCGGCGAAGGAGGGATCGCCGGGCCGGAAGCGCAGCAGCAGCAGATCGCAGAAGCCGATCATCGCCGTCAGCAGGTTGTTGAAGTCGTGCGCGACGCCGCCGGCCAGCTGGCCCACCGCCTGCATCTTCTGCGACTGGGCGAACTGGGTCTCCAGGTTCTTCTGCTCGGTGGTGTCGACGAAATGCAGGATGAGGCCGGTCTTGTCGTCCTCCTGCGCATCGAGACGGCTCAGGTAGACGTTGGCGGAGCGCTCGCGCGAGCCTTTGAGGCGGATGCCGATCGGACGCGGATTGGCAGCGCTCTCGCTGGTGACCGCGAGGCGCCGCGTCACGTCGCGCGCATCGGTCTCGGAGAGGAACTCGACGAGCTTGCGGCCGATGAGGCTCGCCGGCGGCACGCCGAAGAGCTCGCCGAGCGCGCGATTCGCCTCCTCGAACCGCCCGTCGGGATCGAGGAGGGCGACGCCGGTGGGCGCGTCGGCGAAGAAGCGCTGGAAGCGCTGGCGCGACTGGCGGAGCGCCTCTTCCCACTCGCGCTCGCGGGTGAGGTCGCGCACCACCGAGCGGGTGCGCAGGCCGTGCTCCGTCTGCACCACGGTCTGGCTGACGGCGGCGCGCACCAGCCGTCCCTGGCGGCCGCGGAAGGTGACCTCGCCGCGCTGGGTGTTGCTGCCGGTCGCCAGGAAGGGCGCGTGCGGCGGGCTTTCCGGCGGGATCTCGCTGGCGATGAAGTCCCTGAGTCGGGCGCCGCCGTCGACGAGCTCGGTGGAGGGAACACCGAGCCAGTCGGCGAGCGCCTGGTTCGCATAGAGGAAGCGTCCCTCGCCGTCGACCGAGTAGAAGCCCGAGGGGGCGTTGTCGAGGAAGTCGGCGAGCTTCATCTGCTCGTCGCGGATCACCTGCTCCATCTCGTGGCGGGCGGTGACGTCCTCGAAGCTCCAGAGGCTGAAGCCGGGCCGGCCGGCGAGCGAATGAATCGAGAGGTTGAACCAGGCCGACATTCCGGCGCCCGAGCGCAGCAGTATGTGGCCATGGGCGCGACCGTGCCCGAAGGCCTCGTCGCGCAGACGGTGGAACTCCTGCGCCGCCTCGGTGCCGAAGCCGATCCGGCGCTCGATCGCGTCCAAGGGCTCGGTGGCGCCGTCCCGGAACAGGGCCAGGAAGGCGGCATTGGCGTAGGCGACGGAGCCGTTCGGCGCCAGGATCAGGTGGGCGTTGGGCGAGGCCTCCAGCGCCGATCCCAGGAGATCGACGCGGCTCGCGAACATCCGGTGCACCTTGCGGGCGACGCAGGCGGCGACCATCGCCAGGGCCGCGAGCGCGCCCAGCACGATCGTCCCCCACCACGCCATGCGGCCGGCCAGGAGCTCCCCGAAGGTGAGCGCCCAGAACCCGACCGCCGCGGCCGCCAGCAGCACGGCGAGCGCGCTCAGGCGCCGCATCCACTGCGGCAGCTCGGGGCGGGCGCCGGCCGTCGCCGGCTTGGCATCGCCCGCCAGGGCCTGGCTGATGAGCGCCATGGCGCTGTCCTTGCCTCCGACCTCGGCGCTGTTTTTCGAGAGATAGTCTACCATAGCTTCACGTCACCGGGGTCGGCCGCCGGCGGCGGCGGCCGGCTTGAGCTTGCCCTGCTGGCGGAAGACGAAGCCGATGATCTGGGCCACCGCCTTGTAGTGCTCGGCGGGGATTTCCTGATCCACCTCGACGCTCCCATAGAGGGCGCGGGCGAGCGGCGGATTCTCGACGATCGGCACGTCGTTCTCCTTGGCGATCTCGCGGATGCGCAGCGCCACCAGATCGGCGCCCTTCGCCACCACCTTGGGAGCGCCCTCGCCGAACTCGTACTTGAGGGCGACGGCGAAGTGGGTCGGGTTGGTCACCACCACCGAGGCGGTCGGCACCGCCGCCATCATGCGCTTCCTCGCGCGCTCCATGCGGATCGATCGCAGGCGGCCGCGCACGATCGGATCGCCTTCCGATTCCTTGTGCTCCTCCTTGAGCTCGTGCTTCGACATCCGCATCGACTTCATGAAGCTGAAGCGCTGATAGGCATAGTCGAGCACGGCGATCAGGGTCAGCGCGGCGAAGACGCCGAAGCCCATGCGCACGATGAGGCGCCAGAGCTCCGCCAGGAGGCTGCCGGCGTCCATGCCGGAGAGGATCGGCAGGCGGTCGACCTCGGGCCGCATCATCATCACCGCCACCGCGCCCACCGTCGCCAGCTTCAGCAGGCTCTTGCCGAACTCGATCAGGCCGCGCATCGAGAACATGCGCTGGAAGCCCTTGATGGGCGAGAGGTTCTCGAGCCTGGGTTCGATCTTCTCGGTGGCGAACAGCACGCCGATCTGCGACAGGGTGCTGGCGATCGCCGCGACCACCAGCAGAACCAACGGCACCGCGAAGGCTAGCGCCACCTTGCCGAAGGTTCCCAGCACTGCGTGCCAGAGCGCCGAGTTGGCACTGTATTGCTGCGGCATCTCGATATAGCGCAGCAGCTCGGTGCCGATGCTGCGCGAGATCGGGCCGCCAAGATAGAAGATCAGCCCCAGCGAGGTGCCGATCATGAACCAGTTGTGGATCTCGCGCGACTGCACGACTTGGCCGCGGTTGCGCGCGCGCGAAAGTTTTCGCCCTGAGGGGTCTTCGGTTTTTTGACTGTCGTCCGCGTCATCCGCCATCGATCAGGCTCCGACCCCGATCAGATTGGCGAAGCTGGCGGCATAGCGCTCGAGGAACCATTGCAGGCCGGATCCGACCAGGAGCGCGAAGGCGGTGAGCCCGGCGACGATCTGCAGCGGCTGGATCACGAACAGGATCTGCAGCTGCGGCGCCAGGCGCGAGAGCAGGCCCACCGCCACGTAGAACATGGTGCCGAGCATGATGAAGGGCGCCGCGATCTCGATGCCGAGGCGGAAGCTGTCGGCGACGGCGCGCGCCATGGCGTCGGAGAAATCGCCCCAGTAGAAGCCGGCGCCGGGGTGGAAGACGCTATAGCTGGCCACCAGCGCCTTCAGCATGGGGTGGTGGAGATCGGTGAGAAAGATGATCACGACCCCGGCCACGCTGTAGAAGGCGCTGGTGATCGCCTCCTGGGTCTGCTGCAGGGGGTTGAAGACCAGGGCGGCGGAGAGCCCGAGCTCGATCGAGATCACGGTGCCCGCGATCTCCAGCGCCGCCAGCAGCACGCGCGCGATCGAGCCGAGGAAGAGCCCGACGGCGATCTCGCCGCACAGCATCAGCGCGAGGCGGATCGGGCTGGTGGGGAGCGCCGGCAGCATCGGCGCCACGATCGGCGTCGCCACCGCGGTCATCGCCAGCGCCAGCACCAGGCGGAAGCGCGACGCCACATAGGTATCGCCGATGCCCGGCATCAGCATCAGCGCCGAGCCCAGCCGCGCGAAGACGAGCGCCGCCGCGAAGAGGTTGGCCGGCAGGATCTGGTCCAGCATCGTGGCGTCAGCCCGTGACGATGCGGCCGGCGAGCATCTGCGTGAAGGAGACCAGCGTCTGCAGCATGAACGGCAGCAGGACGATCAGCGACAGCATGATCACCAGGATCTTCGGCACGAAGGTGAGCGTCATCTCCTGGATCTGCGTCAGCGCCTGCAGCACCGAGATGCAGAGGCCGACGACGAGGGCCAGCAGCATGACCGGCGCGCCGATCTTGAGCGTGACCATGATCGCCTCGTAGCCGATCTGCATCATGTCGGTGGCGTTCATCGGCGACCTCCCCTTCCCGCCACCGCTCAGATGGTCATCTTGATGATGTCCTGGTAGGCGGCGATGACCTTGTCGCGGACAGCGACCACGGTCTGCAGGGTCGCATCGGCATTGGCGAGCGCGGTCGCCACCTGGGCGATGTCGGCCTTGCCCATGACGCCCTCCAGGCTGGTCTTCTCGGAGCCCTTCAAGGTGTCGATGGCGCTGTTGGTGGCGTTCTGCAGCAGCTGCGAGAAGCTCTCGCCGGCGCCGTCGCGGGGGCCGAGCCCCGGCGTCGGCAGCATCTTGGCGGCGTTGGCGTAGGCGGAAAGCGCGGTGGCGATCTGTTCGGCCATCTATCCTGTCTCCTTCGATCGCTTACGAGCGCATGAGGTCGAGGGTGTGCGAGATCATCTGCTTGGCGGCATCGATCACGTTGAGGTTCGCCTGGTAGCTCTGCTGCGCCTCGCGCATGTCGGTGATCTCGATCAGCGGATTGACGTTCGGCAGCAGCACATAGCCGTCGGCGCCGGCGGCCGGGTTGGCGGGATCGAAGCGCCGCTCGAAGGCGCCCTGCGCCTGCAGCACCGGTCCGACCTTGACCCCGGTGGCGCCGAGGCTGCGGTCGAGCACGGCGCGGAAGCTCACGACCTTGCGGCGGTAGGGATCGCCGCCGGGCGTCTGCGCCGTCGAGTCCGCGTTCGCCAGGTTCTCCGCGATGACCTTGAGGCGCGTGCCCTGGGCGGAAAGTCCGCCGGCGGCCAGCTGCATCGCGGTATTGAGGTCCATCCTACGCTCTCCCTAGCCCTGTCCTTGCCTAGCCGCCGCCGTTCTGGTCGATCGCGTGTTTGATCAGCGTGATCTGCTTCTGATAGAGGTTGGTGGTGAAGGCGTAGTCGGTCGCCGTCTGGCTCACCTTGATCATCTGATCCTCGAGATCGACGCGGCCCGGCTGCTGCACGCGGTCGACGCCGCCGATGGCGCTGGGCGGCGTTGCGATCTGGTTCGGCGCCGTGGTGACGAGCTTGAGCGTGCCGCCGAGCTTGGAGCCGGAGAGCAGCGCCTGGAAATCGATCGACTTCACGTCCGACGGCCGGAAGTCCGGCGTGTTGGCATTGGCGACGTTCTCCGCCAGCACGGCCTGCCGGCCGCCGAGCCAGTTGAGCTTCTTCGCCATCGCCTTGAACAGCGGGATGTTGGAGAGATCCATCGCGACCCCGTGGCCGATTAATGGGTGCGATCCTCGCTCCAACTAGCTTAACAGCCGGTTAAGGGCCGCTCAGAAAGCCCGGTATTCATTGGCATTCTCGCGATCCCTGGGAAATTGCCTGCAGCCAAGGCGTTAGCGGGCGCGGATCGGCCGCCGCCGGCCGCGATCGGCCTGCGCGTCAACCGAATGTTAAGCATGAAAGTCCAGGATGGTCCGCGAATTAGCCGCTGATGCGGGTGCCTGCCGGTGCAGCAGAACGGATCCTCCTCGGAAAAGCCCGCGAAAGAGATCGCGGTGGCGCTCCGCTACGCGCCCGGCGAGATGGCGGCACCCCATGTGGTGGCCAGCGGGCGCGGCGAGATCGCCAAGCGGATCCTCGAGCTCGCCCAGCAGCACGGCATCAAGGTCCGCGCCGACGCGGATCTGGCGGAGCTGCTGGTGGCGGTCGAGGTGGGCGAGCAGATCCCGATCGCCGCCTTCGCCGCCGTCGCCGAGATCCTGATCTACATCTACCGCGCCAACCGGCCGCCGCGCCAAGGGAGCCCCCGATGACCGATGCATCCACCGCCGAACCCGCCGTCAGCGCGGACCTCGACTTCGTCAGCGAGACCGTCGCCACGGCACGCCTTGCGATCGACAAGGGGCATTTCATCGACGTGACCGGCCTCGATCAGGCAGTGGCCGATCTCTGCGCCGCCGCCGTCGCGCTGCCGGCGCCGCATCAGCGGCGCACCGCGCTGAAGCTCTCGCGCCTGGCGCAGGATCTCTCGGCGCTGGCCGAGGCGCTCAAGACCCAGCAGCAGGGCGTCGAGCGCGCCGCCGCCGCCGAGGCCCGCCTGCGTACGGCCGACGCCTACGGCAGCAGCGAGTCGCCGTCGCGCTGATCTTTTTATTCCTATCGTCCGGTTTGTCATGACTATCGACGACTATCTGCGTTTCGCGATCTCGCTGGTCGCGGTCATCGCCCTGATCGCCCTCTTCGGCTGGATGGCACGCCGCGTCGGCTGGGGCGGCCGCTACCTCGGCAAGGGAAACGAGCGCCGCCTTGCGATCCTCGAAGTGCTGCCGCTCGACGGCAAGCGCCGGCTGGTGCTGCTGCGCCGGGACGCGACCGAACACCTGGTGCTGCTGGGCCATGACAAGGACCTGGTGGTCGAGGCCGGGATCGAGTCCGCGAGCCCGGCCAAGCCCGCCGACTTCGCCACTCTCGTCCGCCGCGAGGCGCCATGAACCGCCTCATCGCCCGGCTCGGGAGCGCTCTCCTGGCGCTCCTGCTGCTGACGCCCGCGGCGTTGGCGCAGTCCGTCACCGTCGATCTCGGCGGAGAGGGCGGCACATCGACGGCCCGCATCGTCCAGCTCGTCATGCTGATGACGGTGCTGAGCCTGGCGCCGGCGATCCTGGTCACCGTCACTTCCTTCACCCGCATCGTCGTCGTGCTGTCGTTCCTGCGGAACGCGCTCGGAACCCAGACGACGCCCCCCAACACGGTGCTGATCAGCCTCGCGCTCTTCCTCACCGGCTTCGTGATGGCGCCGACCTTGCAGGCCTGCTACGACCAGGGCATCTCGCCGCTGATCCAGGAGAAGATCACCGAGCAGGAGGCGGTGACCCGCACCCTGGTGCCGATCCACGCCTTCATGATGGCGCATGTGCGCTCGCAGGATCTCAAGCTCTTCGCCGACATCGCCAAGATCGAGACCGTCGACGACCCCAAGGACACGCCGCTCCGCATCCTGGTGCCGGCCTTCATGATCAGCGAGCTCCGCCGCGCCTTCGAGATCGGCTTCCTGCTGTTTCTGCCCTTCCTCATCATCGACATGGTGGTGGCCTCGGTGCTGATGTCGATGGGCATGATGATGCTGCCGCCGGTGACGATCTCGCTCCCCTTCAAGATCATCTTCTTCGTCCTGGTGGACGGCTGGTACCTGGTCGCAGGCTCGCTGGTGCAGAGCTTCGGATCGGGGTAG
>DATJOK010000020.1:0-6517 GCA_035507155.1 Allostellaceae bacterium | reverse complement strand
CTGCGCGGTGCGCTTGCCGGTGCGCGTCTGCAGCATCCACAGCTGCCCGCGCTCGACCGTGAACTCGATGTCCTGCATGTCGCGGTAATGGCCTTCGAGGATGCCGCGCACTTTGTGCAATTCGGCGAAGACGCCGGGCATGACCTCTTCCATCGCCGGCAAGGTCGAGCCGTTGGCCTGCTTGCCGGCGATCGTCAGGTGCTGCGGCGTGCGGATGCCGGCGACGACGTCCTCGCCTTGCGCATTGACGAGATACTCGCCGTAGAATTCCGGCGCGCCGGTCGAGGGGTTGCGGGTGAAGGCGACGCCGGTCGCGCAGTCGTCGCCCATGTTGCCGAACACCATCGCCTGCACGTTGACCGCGGTGCCCCACTCGGCGGGGATGTCGTGGAGGCGGCGGTAGGTGATGGCGCGCTGGTTCATCCAGGAGCCGAAGACGGCGCCGATCGCGCCCCAGAGCTGCTCCTGCGGATCCTGCGGGAAGGGCTTGCCGAGCTCGCGCCGGACGATCTCCTTGTAGCCCTGGACGATCGTCTTCCAGTCCTCGGATCCCAGCTCGGTGTCGAGGCTCTTGCCCGCGTTGAGCTTGTGGTTCTCAAGGAGCTCCTCGAAATGATGATGGTCGACGCCCAGCACCACCTGGCCATACATCTGGATGAAGCGGCGGTAGCTGTCATAGGCGAAGCGCGGATCGCCGCTGCGCTGGGCCAGGCCCTCGACGGTCTTGTCGCAGAGGCCGAGGTTGAGGACGGTGTCCATCATGCCCGGCATCGAGGCGCGGGCGCCGGAGCGCACGGAGACCAGCAGCGGATTCCTGGCGTCGCCGAACTTGGCGCCGATCGCCTTCTCGAGGCCGGCGAGCGCCGCCTTCACCTGGTCGGCGAGGTCCTTCGGATAGGTGTGCTTGTTGGCGTAATAATAGGTGCAGACCTCGGTGGTGATGGTGAAGCCCGGCGGCACCGGCAGGCCGAGATTGCTCATCTCGGCGAGGCCGGCGCCCTTGCCGCCCAGCAGGTTGCGCATGTCGGCGCGCCCCTCGGCGCTGCCGTTGCCGAAGCCATAGACCCACTTCGTCATCGCCCGTCTACCCTTCGATCTGTGAGAAGTCGGCCACCCCGTTAAGAGTGGCCCGGATCCCGGAGAGGAGCCGAAGGCGGTTGGTCCTCAGCTCCTTATTGTCAGTATTAACGGTTACGCGAGCAAAAAATTCGTCAACGGGCGCGCGCAATGTCGCGAGCGCCCCCATGGCAGCGTCGAAATCCTCTTGTTTCAAGGCCGTGCGGGCCTTGGCGGCCGCGGCGTCGAGCCGGTCGGCGAGCGCCTTTTCCTCGCCCGTCTGCAGCAGGGCTTGGTTAACCGGCCCCTCATAGGCGACGCCGTCCTTCTTCTCCTCGATCCGCACGATGTTCGAAGCACGCCGGTAGGCCACGAGCAGGTTGGCGCCGTCCTCGCTGGCCAGGAATTTATGGAGCGCGTCGACCCGCGCAAGGAGTCTTACCAGGTCATCCTCACCCCCAAGGGTGAAAACCGCCGTGATCAAATCGTGGCGCACGCCCTTCTCGCGCAGATGCACCTTCAGGCGATCGGCAAAGAACGCGAGGAGATCGGCGCCGGGATCCTTCATGCCGTCGGCCTTCTGCTCGCGCCAGAGCGCGAAGGCGCTGCCGAAGGCGGACGCCAGCGGCAGGCGCAGCCGGTTCTCGATGACGAGGCGGATCGCGCCGAGCGCCGCGCGGCGGAGCGCGAAGGGATCCTTGGAGCCGGTCGGCGTCTCGCCGATGGCGAAGAAGCCCACCAGGCTGTCGAGCTTGTCGGCGAGCGCCAGCGCCACGCTCACCGGCGCGGTCGGACAGCGGTCATTGGGACCGAGCGGCGAATAATGCTCGGCAATCGCATCGGCCACCGGTCGCTCCTCGCCGTCATGGAGCGCGTAGTAACGCCCCATCACGCCCTGGAGTTCCGGGAATTCGCCGACCATGCCGGTGAAGAGATCGGCCTTGGCGAGAAAAGCGGCGCTGCGCACCGCTTCCGCGTGATCGCCGGGCACGTAGCGCGCGAGCTCGACGGCGAGCGCCTGGAGCCGCGTCACCTTGTCCTCCATGGTGCCGAGGCTCTTGTAGAAGAGCCGCTCGCGAAGCTTCGGCACCCGGGACGACAATGACACCCTGCGATCCTGCTCCCAGAAGAACTGCGCGTCGGAGAGCCGCGCGCGCAGCACGCGCTCGTTGCCGGCGACGATCGCCTTGCCGCCGTCCGCAGCATCCATGTTGGCGACGACGAGAAAGCGCGGCGCGAGCTTGCCCCCCGCATCGAGGCAGGCGAAATATTTCTGGTGCGCCCGCATGGAGGTGGTGAGCACCTCCGGCGGCAAATGCATGAACTCGGGATCGATCGCGCCCATCAGTACGACAGGCCATTCTACGAGGCCGGTCACCTCGTCGAGGAGGCCTTGGTCGTCCTTGACGGTGAGCTGCGCCTCCGCCGCCTTCTCGTAGAGGGCAAGACTGATCGCCTGGCGGCGGTCCTCGCTGCGCAGGATGACGCGGTTCTCGCGCAGCTTCTGCCGGTAGTCGGCGAAGCTGCTGACGGCGAAGGGCTCGGCGGAGAGGAAGCGATGGCCGCGCGTCGTGTCGCCGGTCGGCACGCCGTCGAGCGGCAGCGCCAGCACCTTGCCGCCGAAGAGGCAGAGCGCGCTCGCGAGCGGCCGCACCCAGCGGAACCCGGCCGCCGGAAAGCGCATGGATTTGGGCCAGGGGAGATCGAGGACGACGGCGCGCAGCAGCTCCGGCAGCACCTCGACGGTGGGCTTTCCCGCCCGCTTGATGATCGCGAAATAGAAGACGCCCTTGCCGGTGTCGCGCTTCTCGCACTGGTCGAGCGACGCAAGACCCGTCGACTTGAGGAAGCCCTCCACCGCCTGCGCCGGCGCGCCGACGCGGGGGCCGCGGCGTTCCTCGCTTTGATCCGCCTGCGCCGCCGGCACGCCGTCCGCCACCAGCACCAGCCGGCGCGGCGTCACGTAGCTCTCGATCTTCTGCGCCCCGAGACCGGCGGCGGCGAGCCTCTCGCCGGCGAGCCGCGCCAGATCCTCCGCCGCCCGCACCTGCATGCGCGCGGGGATCTCCTCGGTGAAGAGCTCGAGCAGCAGCTCCGGCATCGCTCAGTCGTTCCGCAGCTGCAGCTCGCCGGCGAGCCAGCCTTCGCAGCAGGCCTTGGCAAGCGCGCGCACGCGGCCGATGTAGGCCTGCCGCTCGGTCACCGAGATGACGCCGCGGGCGTCCAGCAGATTGAAGCGGTGGCTCGCCTTGATGCACTGGTCGTAGGCGGGAAGCGGCAGCTTGCGCTCCAAGAGCGCCTGGCATTCCTTCTCCGCGTCGGCGAAATGGCGGAACAGCATCTCGGTGTCGGCGGCCTCGAAGTTGTGCGCGGAGAATTCGCGCTCCGCCCGCTTGAAGACGTCGCCGTAGGTGATGCGGTTGGGCGGCGGCGCGCCGTTGAAGTCCAGGTCGTAGACGTTCTCGACCCCCTGCACGTACATGGCGAGGCGCTCGAGCCCGTAGGTGAGCTCGGTCGAGACCGGATCGCACTCGATGCCGCCCACCTGCTGGAAGTAGGTGTATTGCGACACCTCCATGCCGTCGAGCCAGACCTCCCAGCCCAGGCCCCAGGCGCCGAGCGTCGGCGACTCCCAGTCGTCCTCGACGAAGCGGATGTCGTGATTGGCGAAGTCGATGCCGAGCGCGGCGAGACTCCGGAGATAGAGGTCCTGGCTGTCGGCGGGCGCCGGCTTCAGGATCACCTGGAACTGGTAGTAGTGCTGCAGCCGGTTCGGATTCTCGCCGTAGCGGCCGTCGGTGGGGCGGCGCGAGGGCTGCACATAGGCGGCGCGCCAGTGCTTCGGCCCGAGGGCGCGCAGGGTGGTGGCGGGATGGAAGGTGCCGGCGCCCACCTCGACGTCATAGGGCTGCAGGATCACGCAGCCCTGACGCGCCCAGAATTCCTGCAGACGCAGGATCAGGGCCTGAAAGCTGGTCCCGGAAAAGGCGCTTGCCGCCATCGAGTTGTCCGGAGCGAGGGGTGCCGTCGAGTGCGGCGCACCATACTGGCGGGGGGATGGAGGGTCAAGGCGGCGGGGAGGTTAACGCCCGTAGGGGCAGTCGGAGCGGCCGCAGGACCGGGCGCCCGCGGTGACATAGGTGCCGCAGGCCGTGCAGCGGACGGTGTCCTCCGCCTCGATCCGCCGCTGGCCCTGCGGGCGGGCCTCGCCGCCGGCGGACGGCGGGACATTCTTCTTCGGCGGCGGTCCGCCCAGCATCCGGAACAGGTACCAGACGCCGGTGACGATGACAGCGAGAACGACAAGCTTGGATAGACTGAAGCCGAGCATCCCCCCGTTTAGGGGCGCCGGGCCGAGGGGTCAAGCGTGCTTCGAGACGCGGCCTGACGGCCCTTCGCTCAGAGCAGCTTGTCGATGTTCTCCCGCACCTCGGCGGAAGGGGCGACGGGAACGATCTCGAACTCGATGAGGTCGCTCCAGAACGCCACCCACTGCTGCAGCAGGCGGACGTCGTCGCATTCCATCACCTGGAAGCAGCGGTCGAAATTCGCCTCGATCCAGCTGCCGACATATTTGAGCCCGTCGGGGGCACCGCGGCCCTGGTCGCGGAAGCGGCGGTAGACCGCGCGCGCGTCGCGGTTCTTGAACCGCTCGATCACCATGAACTGCATGCGCCCTCTCCCTCCATGAATTCCCCGCAAGGCGCGGCTCAGAGCCCGAAGCGGCTCCAGATCAGGCGCTCCTCGATCGCGGTCCAGAGCTCCTCCGCGAGATCGGCGAGCGCCGGCCGGGCGGGCGCCGCGAAGCCGGGGAGCCGCAGCCAGCGCCGGCTGCGCGGCGCCTCGATCCTCCGCAGCTGCACCTTGTCGCCGAAGCGCTGGCGCATCACCGCGCGGAGCTCGCCGATGCCGTCGACGAGGCCGATCTCCAGCGCGCGCCGGCCGCTGAACACCTCGCCCTCGAACATCTCCGGCGCGCTCGCCGCGAGCCTGGCGCCGCGCCGCTCGCTCACCAGCCCCTTGAAGGTCTCGTGCAGGTCGCGCTGCAGCCGCTCCAGCCGCTCGACGTCGCGCGGATTCTCGGCGAGGAAGGGATCGAGCATCGACTTGTCGCGGCCGGCGGTATGGAGGCGCCGCTCGATGCCGAAGCGCTTCAGCACCTCGCCGAAGCCGAAGCTCGAGCTCACCACGCCGATCGAGCCCACCAGCGAGGCGGCGTCCGCGTAGATCTCGTCGCCCGCCAGCAGCAGCCAGTAGCCGCCCGACGCCGCCACGTCCTCGGCGAAGGCGAAGACCGGCACCTGCTTCTCGGCGGCGAGCTGGCGGATGCGCTGATAGACCAGCGCCGACTGCACCGGCGCGCCGCCCGGCGAGTTGACGCTGAGCGCCACCGCCTTGAGGCCGCGCAGCCGGAAGGCGCGCTCGATGGTGCCGGCGAGCTTGGTGAGGGTGATCCCCCGCACGCCGCGGCCGCCGATCACGCCTTCGAGCCGCAGCACCGCCACGACGGGCGACGGCGTGCGTCCCAACCGCTGCTGCAGCCAGATCTTGAAATCCTCGAATGCCATGGGAGAGATATAGGGAGGGAGCGCGCCCAGCGCAAAGCGAGCGGGCCTAGAGCTCGATCCCCGCCCCTTCCCGCAGCACGCGTTCGGCCGCCGCCGTGTAGCGTCCGTCCGCCTCGTGCAGCATCAGGCCGGGCGCGAGGCGGAGCGGCGTCGCCACGCCCTTGCGGGCATGGATGAGGATGCGCTTGGCGGGTTTCGCCTGGCCGGGCCAGAGCGGAAACAGCACGATCTCCCCCACCTTGCCGGCGAGCTCCGCCAGGATCGCATCGAGGCGGTCGGCACGGTGGATGAGGGTGAGGCTTCCCTTGGCGCGCAGCATCACCAGGGCGAAGCGGATCCAGGCGGCGAGATCGGCGGCGCTCTCGAGATGGGCCGCGGCGCGCCCGGCATCGGCCGGCGGCGTCGCGGTACCCGCCGCAAGATAAGGCGGATTCGCCATCGCATGATCGAAGGTGCCGGGCTCGAGCCGCGGCGGCGGCCGCAGCAGATCGCCCGCCATCATCTGCACGCGGCCGGAGACGCCATTGAGAGAGACGTTGTCGCTGGCGAGCCGCACAAGATCGCGCTCGCGCTCGATGCCGGTGATGCGCGCCTCCGGCACCCGCGCGGCGAGGCAGAGCGCCGCGGCGCCAACGCCGGCGCCGATGTCGATGACGCGCTCGCCGCCCGCCGCCGGCACCGCGGCGGCGAGGAACACCGGATCGATGGCGACGCGATAGCCCTCGACCGGCTGCTTCAGCTGCACGCGGCCGCCGAGCAGCGTGCCCTCGCTGACCGCCGCCGCGCTCTCGCTCACAGTCGCCTTGCTCACGGCAGCGCCTCGCCGGCGCCCGCCAGAGTTGCAAGGGCGCGGGCATGGTCCCGCTCGTCCACCATGATGCGGCGCTGGATCG
>DATJOK010000019.1:0-22618 GCA_035507155.1 Allostellaceae bacterium | reverse complement strand
ACCGACATGCTGTCCCAGGTGCGCACCGGCGCCATCGACCTTTTCACCATCTCGGGCCTGATCCTGGCGACCCTGGTGCCGGTGGCCTCGATCAACGGCATCGGCTTCGCCTTCAAGGATTACGACACCGTCTGGAAGGCGATGGACGGCGAGCTCGGGGCCCATGTGCGCGGCGCCATCGACAAGGCCGGCCTCCACGCCTTCGAGAAGATGTGGGACAACGGCTATCGGCAGATGACCAGCAGCACCAAGCCGATCAACACCGCCGAGGACCTCAAAGGCTTCAAGATCCGCGTGCCGGTGAGCCCGCTCTGGACCTCGATGTTCAAGGCTTTCGGCGCCGCGCCGATCAGCATCAACTTCAGCGAGGTCTATTCCGCGCTGCAGACCAAGCTGGCGGAAGGGCAAGAAAATCCACTCGCCATCATTGATACCGCGAAGCTCTACGAGGTGCAGAAATACTGCTCCTTCACCAACCACATGTGGGACGGCTTCTGGTTCCTCGCCAACGCCAATTCCTGGTCGAGGCTGCCGCCCGAGCTGCAGGAGATCGTCAGCCGCAACCTGAACGCAGCCGCGATCCGGGATCGCGAGGACATCGCCAAGCTCAACGCCACCCTGGCCGACGGGCTCAAGGCGATGGGCATGGTGCTGAACACGCCGGACCCTGCCTCCTTCCGTGCCGCCCTCAAGAGCGCCGGCTTCTATTCGGAATGGAAGCAGAAGCTCGGCGACGAGGCCTGGGCGCTTTTGGAGAAATACACCGGCACGCTCGCCTGAAACGCTCGCTGCGGCCATGGCCCGCGACGCGGCAACTCTGACACCGGAAGCGGTGGCGGCCGCGACGCTGCCGGTCGCGCCGGCGCGGCGCCGCTTCGACCGGCTCGATCGCGCGCTCGCGCTCCTGACCGAGGTGCCTGCGGCGGCGCTCGTGGTGGTCGAGGTCGTCGTGCTGTTCGCCGGCGTGGTCTCGCGCTACGTCGTCGACCGTCCGCTCACCTGGTCGGACGAGCTCGCCTCGGTGCTGTTCCTCTGGCTTGCCATGCTGGGCGCAGTGATCGCGCTCCGGCGCGACGAGCACATGCGACTGACCGCGCTGGTGGCGCGCGCGCCCGCGCGCTGGCGCGGCTCGCTCGACACCCTGGCGGCGCTCATCGTCGCCGTTTTCGTGCTGGAGATCATCCTGCCGGCCAAGGTCTATGTCGAGGTGCAGTGGCCGATCACCACGCCGGCGCTCGGCCTCCCCGACGGACTCAGGGTCGCCGCCATCGGCGTCGGCGCGCTCTTGATGATGGTGATCGCCGTGGCCCGGCTCATCGAGCGCTCGAGCCTACGCGAGGTGCTGAGCGCTCTCGCCGTCGTCGCCGCCGTCGCCGCGGCGCTCTGGGTCGCCAAGCCGCTGCTCATCGCCATGGGGAACTTCAATCTGGTGGTGTTCTTCATCGGCCTGGTCGGCGCTTCCGTGCTGCTGGGCGTGCCGATCGCCTTCGCCTTCGGCGTCTCGACGCTCTCCTACCTGGCGCTCGTCACCCGCGCGCCGCTCACCATCGTGGTGAGCCGCATGGACGAGGGGATGTCATCCCTGGTGCTGCTGGCGGTGCCGCTCTTCGTCTTCCTCGGCCTCCTCATCGAGATGACGCGGATCGCCCGGGTGCTGGTGGATTTCATCGCCTCGCTTTTGGGCCATGTGCGCGGCGGGCTCTCCTATGTGCTGCTGGGCGCCATGTACCTGGTCTCCGGCATCTCCGGCTCCAAGGCCGCCGACATGGCGGCGGTGGCGCCGGTGCTGTTTCCGGAGATGACGCGGCGCGGCGCCAAGCCCGGCGAGCTGGTGGCGCTGCTGGCCTCCTCCGGCGCGATGGCGGAGACCATTCCGCCAAGCCTCGTCCTCATCACCATCGGATCGGTGACCGGCGTCTCGATCGCGGCGCTCTTCGCCGGTGGCCTGCTGCCGGCGGCGGTGGGCGCGCTGGCCCTGGTGGCGGTCGCGGCGCTCCGGTCCCGCGACGACGACCTCAGCGGCGTGCGCCGCGCCGGTGCCGGTGAAATCCTCCGGCGCTTCGTGATCGCGATCCCCGCGCTGGCGCTTCCCGTCCTGATCCGTGCCACTGTGGTCGAGGGTGTCGCGACGGCGACGGAGGTCTCGACCGTCGGTGTCGTCTACACGCTGCTGGTGGGCGCGCTCGTCTATCGCTTCGTCTACGGCAGGCTCGACTGGCGCCGGCTCTATCCGATCCTGGTGGAGACCGCCTCGCTCTCGGGCGCGATCCTGCTGATCATCGGCGCTGCCACCTCGATGGCCTGGGCGTTGACGCAATCGGGCTTCTCGCGCGCCCTCGTCGCCACGATGGCGGCGATGCCCGGCGGCCATCTGGGCTTCCTCGCCGTCTCCATCCTGGTCTTCACCGTGCTGGGCAGCGTGCTCGAGGGAATTCCCGCGATCGTGCTGTTCGGGCCGCTGCTCTTCCCGGTGGCGCGCGCCATCGGCGTGCACGAGGTGCATTACGCGATGGTGGTGATCCTCGCCATGGGACTGGGCCTCTTCGCGCCCCCCTTCGGCGTCGGCTTCTATGCCGCCTGCGCCATCGGCCGCGTCTCACCCGACGCCGCGATGACGCGGATCTGGCCCTATCTCGGCGCCCTGCTGCTGGCCCTCATCGTGGTGGCGCTGGTGCCCTGGATCTCCATCGGCTTCCTCTAGCGGGCCAGATTCCTGCGTCTCGCGCACCGCGCGCGGTCGCTGCCCGGCCCTTGACCCATGTCAACGCAACCGCGTTCGCGATCGCGGATGATGTAATTATCTGAGCGACCGGAGGATGCGATGACAGATGGCCACGGCTCGCAGGGGGGAACCCATGGCGGCGGACGCCGCTGGGGCCATGCCCAGGAGGAGCATCGGATCGATCCCTACAAGCGGCCGCAGAAGCTCGCGGAACCGACCGCCTGCCCGCAGTGCGGCGCCGTCTATCACCAGGGCCGCTGGCAGTGGGCGCGCCGTCCGGAGAACGCCCAGGAGACGCTCTGCCAGGCCTGCCTGCGCACCAACGATCACTACCCCGCCGGCGTCGTCACACTCTCGGGAGAGCTCGCCGGACAGCTGAAGAGCGAGCTCCTCAATCTCGCGCGGCATCAGGAGGAGGCGGAGAAGACCGAGCATCCGATGAACCGCATCATGGAAATCGTCGAAGCACCACGCGAGATCGTCATTAACACGACCGACATCCACCTGCCGCGCCGGATCGGCGACGCGATCCACCGCGCCCATCGCGGCAGGCTCGAGGTGCATTTCGACGAGAAGGCCTATTTCGTCCGCGTCACCTGGCAGTCGGAGGCGTGATTCGCCACGCGGAGCACGCGCCGATTCCGCCGACGATCCCAAATTTGACTCCCCCGGAGCGCCATCCGCCGCCGGTATGGTAGGCTTCACTTTGCGCGGCAATGGGGAGGACTAACATGGCCAATCTGCTCGGAAATATTCGCAGGCCCACGCCGCCCGAGCCGCTCTCCACAGTGCCGCCACCGAGCACCGCGGCGAGCGAAGCCGCGCGCGCCAGCGCCACCGCCGGGGAGAACGCCTGGTCGGTGAGCCGCGCCGCCCCCACCGGCACCGCCACGCGCACCCTGGTGGTGGGGCGCGAGATCGTGCTTTCCGGCGAGATCAGCGCCTGCGACCGGCTGGTCGTCGAGGGCACCGTCAAGGCCAACATCAAGGATTGCCGCGACATCGCCATCGCCGAGGGTGGTCTTTTCGCCGGCTCCGCGGTGGTGGAGACCGCCGAGATCCGCGGCCGCTTCGAGGGCGAGCTCACCGTGAAGGGCCGCCTCCTCGTCTGCGCACCGGGCCAGGTCTCCGCCAAGGTGAAGTACGCCGAGATCGAGATCGAGCGCGGCGGCCGCCTGACGGGAACGGTGACCTGCGACGAGGCGATCACCGCCGAAAAGGTGACGGCGGATTAGCCGTCGCGTCAGCCGCGCGGCG
Source organism: Allostellaceae bacterium (assembly GCA_035507155.1). Classification (GTDB taxonomy): domain Bacteria; phylum Pseudomonadota; class Alphaproteobacteria; order ATCC43930; family CGMCC-115725; genus DASZHJ01. Next base: position 18,639 of record DATJOK010000019.1, on the reverse strand, counting down.
CCTGCGGCTCCCCGACCGGAAAGCCCGCCGTCTCGCCCCAGCGCACCGACCGCTTCGCGTCCTCGATCCTGATGCCGATCGAGCTGCGCAGGCGCCGGTACAGGCGGAAGGTCTCGCGCTTCACCGGCTTGCGCTCCCTGAACTGGTCGATCATCGCGTAGAGCCCCTTGGCGATGCCGAGGGCAGAGCGCGGGCCCCGCCCCTCGCGGAAGCCCTTCAGGAGCGTCTTGATGACGGTCGCCGGCAGGTAGAGCATGAAATCCGGCATCGGCACGTTGTGCCAGGCGAACAGCACCTTGTTGCGCCCGCCCAGGATGTCGTGCCGCCGGCGATCGCGGATCGGCGACTCATAGTGATGAATGGGATCCGCGTTGCCGAGCCGGGTGAAATACCCGGCATCGAGAATGCGGATCGCGAGATCGTCCTCCTCGTGCTGCTGGCGGAGATACTCGCGATAGCCGCCGACTTGCAGGAAGACCTCGCGCCGGACCGCGCAGGCGCCGCCCCAGAAGATGTCGCGCACCCAGATGCCGTCACGGCTCGGCGCGCGCTGCAGAACCTCCGGACTCTGGTTGACGTTGATGAGCGGAATGCTGACGACGCCCACCTCGGGCGCATCGAACTCGGCGAGCGTTTGCTCGACGGTGTGGCGGGAGGGAAAATCCGCATCGTCGTCGATCGAGAACACGATCGAGGCCGAGGCCATCCGGACGCCGCGATTGCGCTCGGCGGTAGCGCCCTTCGAGACCTCCTCGCGATGGAAGCGGATGCCGGGAAACTCGCGCTTCACCATCTCGGCGGTGCCATCCGTCGAGCCGTCGTCGATGACGAGCACTTCCAGCGGCACCGTCTGATTGAGGCAGGAGACGATCGCACGACGCAGGTCGTCCTTGCGGTTCTTGGTCGGAATCACGATCGTGGCGCTGAGCTCAGCCATTTCCATTGCCCCCAAAATTCGCCACCCGCGCCGCGGCGTCCCTCCACGCCGCAATCGCCGGGAAACATATCATGTCCTGAGCAACGACGCGTTTAATACAGATTAACAACCAGTACCGTCCGTGATCCGCATCACGCCACGAAAATCTGGCCGACATCGGGCGCGATCACGGCCGGATGACGCACCAGCCGTCCGAGCAGTTCCTCCGCCAGCGACCAGATTGCGGCGTCGTGGACGAGGTGGTGGGAGACCACGCCGATCGGCGCTTCTGCCGGCAGGATTCCATAGCGCCGGAGCCGGAGCGCAGCGATAGCGCGGCGCACGTTGACCGCCACCGCCGCTGCCTCGCCGGTCGGCCAGTCGATGATGTCGAGATGGATGTTCCGGCTGGCCACCGCGAGGCCGGGGAAATCGCCGTAGACGGAGACGAAGCCGTAGCCGGCCGCGCGCACTGCGGCGGCGAGATGCGGCGACATCTCGTTGAAGGGCGGCACCAGCACCGGCAGGAAACGCTCACCGAAGAGCGCCGCGAGCCGGCTCCGGCCGTCCTCGAGCTGCCGGCGCACTTCCTCGGGCGAGCGCGTGGCGGAGAGCTCCGACTTCGGCCGGCCAGCGGGCGCATGATCGCTGTGGTCGAAGCCGTGCTGCAAGGCACGCACGCGCCGGCTCCGCGCCAGGCGCCGCGCCAGGGACGGCTCGGCGCCGACCGGGATCACCGCAAGGCCCAGCGGCATGGCGAGCCGGTCGGAGAGAGCGAGCAGCCGGTCGAGGGCGGCGCTCTCGGTCCGTGCGTCGTCGTCGCGCCACCAGAAGACCGCCTTGCGGCCCTGCCGATGCCAGAGATCGAGCTCGCGCTCCAGATCCTCCCAGCCCGGCGCCTGCCGGCCTTCCCAGGCGCGCAGCAGCCGGCGCGCCACGCGCGCGGCCTGGAAGCGCAATGCGGTTGCCGCGCTCATCACCACGACGGCCCGGCGGCGACGGGCATCCCAGGTTCCGCTGGCGCCCCTGGCCGCCGCGCGAAGCTCGCCGGCGTCGGCACGCGGTAGAGCAGCCAGAGCGTGAGGAGACCCGCGAGCAGCACGTAGGACTGCACGAAATTGAACGGCGTCGCCGCGACGAGATTGGCGGCCGCGAAATAATTCGCCGACAGCACATAGGCCGCGGCGAGCGTCAGCCAGAGCGCGACGCTGCCGCGCCGATCCGGCGCCGCCAGCAGCGCCGCGGCGAGGCTCACCAGGATCGGCGGCAGGATGCCGTAGTGATGGGTCCAGGCGATCGGCGAGGCGATGGTGAAGGTGAGCGCCGCCGTCATGAAATCGTGAAGCCCGCCGCGGTCCGCCTGCCGGCCGCGCAGGAAGAGCGCACCGGCGATGAGGAGGATCGACGTCAGCAGCGTGGCGCCGTAGACGACGGGCTGGTACGGAGCGAAGTCGTGCAGCTCGAAGGTCAGGTTGTCGCCGTTCTGCAGCAGGCGGTTCAGCAGGCCGTTCACCGACTGGTTCGGGAAGAAGGACTCGCCGCGCCGCGACATGTAGCTGAGCGCCGCAAGGTAATCGAGATGGTTGCGGAAGCCGTAGAGAAAGAGCGAGGCCAGCCCCAACGGCGCCACGGTGGCGATCCAGCCGAGCAGGAAGCGCCACTGCCGCCGCAGCAGGCCCCAGAGCAGGTAGAGGCCGAACGGCGGCTTCAGCATGCAGACGAGCCCGATCAGCATGCCCGCCGCCGGCCGCCGGCCGTGGAGCCAGGCGAGGCAGGCGAGCACGAAGCAGGCGTCGATCCAGACCTGGATCTGCCCGGTGGTGTAGCTCCACAGCACCGGATAAAAGAAGAGCGATGCCACGGCGACGGTCGCCACCACGAGCGCGCGGGCGACCGGCCCCCTGGCCTGCAGCGCGCCGGCCCGCGACGCCAGGCTCAGTCCGAGGACGCCCGTCGCCACGACGCACAGAAAAAGCGCCACCTGGTTGATGTGGTTGAGTACCCCCAGGCTCGGCGGCAGATGCACCGCCTCGAGCAGCGCGAGAGGCAGCAGCGCCGTCGGCGGATACTGAAACTTGATGCGCCGGTCGAAGAAGATCTCCTGGTAGAGGGTGGTGGAGTGCTGCCCCTTGAGCCATTCGTGTGCGTCAGTCATCGGGCCCCAGGAATCTCCCATGGCCAGGCTCGGATGGATCAGCGTCCGCAGGATCACGTCGAACTTCACCAGGTTCTCGCGATCGCCGGGATCGAGCGGGCGATCCGCCGGCTGGGTGAGGAAGCCGAAGAACAGCATGCTGGCGAGCAGGAAGATTGCCATCGCGATCAGCGCGCGGTGGCGCGGGCGTGGCGCCGCGGCGTCGGCGGCGAGGCCGGGCTTCATGGCGCGGGGGCCGGCACGCGATAGAGCAGCCACAACGCCACCAGGCCGCCCAGCAGCAGATAGGACTGCACGAAGTTGAACGGCGTCGTCGCCGCCTCGTTGGCGAGCGGGAAGAAGTTCGCGCTCAGCACGTAGGATGCCGTCAACGCCGCCCAAAACCCGCCGCGCCCGGCAGATGGCCGCGCGCTCAGCAGAGCGAACAGCAGGGCGAGGAAGATCGCCGGCAGGATGCCGTAGTGATGCTCCCAGGCGATCGGCGAGGCGATGGTGAAGGTGAGCGCCGCGGTCATGAAGTCGAGGAGCCCGCCGCGGTCCGCCTGTCGGCCGCGCAGGAAGAACGCCGCCAGGATCAGCGCCGCCGAGCTCAGCAGGGTCCCGAAATAGACCAGCGGCCGATAGGGCGGGAAGCTGGTCCCCGACCAGTTGACGCTGTCGCCGTTCTGCAGCAGGCGGTTCAGCAGACCGTTCACCGACTGGTTCGGATAGAAGACCTCGCCGTGGCTCGACAGGAACTGCAGGGTGGCGAGGTAGTCGAGGTGATTGGCGAGGCCGAAGAGCGCGACCGAGAGCGCCAGCCCCGGCAGCACCACGGCGCCCCAGCCGATCAGGAACGGCCATTGTCGCCGGAACGCGCCCCAAATCAGGAACAGGCCGAACTGCGGCTTCAGCAGGCAGATGGCGCCGATCAGCACCCCTGCCGCCGCGCGGCGGCCGCTCACCCAGCAGAGGCAGGCAAGGGTGAAGGCGAGGTCGATCGCGGTCTGCGCCTGCCCCAGCACGTAGGACCAGATCACCGGATAGAAGGCGGCGGTCGCCACGCCGGCCACTCCCGCCACCACCAGCGACGGCAGCAGAGCCTCGCGCGGGATCTGGCGGGCGCGGCGCGCGAGGACGACCGCGAAGACGGCGTTCGCCAGCGCCAGCAGCGCGAAGATCAGGAAGTTCGCCAGGTTGAGGCCCGGCACCGTGGGCTCGACGCCGAGCGCGTGCATTGCCGCCAGCGGCAGCAGTGAGGTCGGCGGATATTGGAACTTCACGTGCTGCGTGAAGAAGACGTCCTGGTAGAGCGTCGTCTGATGCGGCGCCTGCAGCCAGTCGTAGGCGCGGATCATCGGCCCCCAGGAATCGTCCTGGGCGTCGCGGCTCGTCCACTGGTGCAGGAGGTGATGCACCGGCGGCGCATCGAGGCGCCCGGCGGCGAGGTCCATCAGCAGCAGGCTCGCCAGCACGAAGAGGCCGGCGACGACGAGCGCCCGGCTCATGGGCGCGCTCGTCGCCGGCGGCGTCCCCGCAACCAGCTTCTCTTCAAGCATCGACGCCACCCGCTTCGCCTGCCCGCGTCATCGCCGCGGCCGCGGCCCTCAGTCGGTCCGCGCCGGATTGCTGCGCATCGGCTCGCGCACCGCCGGCACCGGCACCCAGGAGACCAGTGCCAGCCGGATGCGCTCGACGAGGGTCAGCACCACGGCCTTCCGGCTCAGCACCGGCTTCTCGATGACATGCCACGAGAACATCGCGAAGGCGAGCGTGCAGGGCAGCGCCATCAGGATGTTCGTCCACCAGACATGGTCGTAAGGCGCGGTCCAGGCGGACCAGCTCAGCGGATCGAGCCAGACATAGGTCTGCTGGATCGGGAAGGCGTAGAGATAGATGCCGTAGGAATAGTCGCCGCCCATCAGGACCGGGATCCTCGGCAGGTTCATCAGGCCGATATAGACGGTCACATAGGCGGCCGGCAGCGCCGCCAGGAACGCGGTGTCGGCGCGCGCCAGGAAAATGATCGTGAGCCCCAGCGAGACCGCGAACCACCGGCGGTTCAGCGGCACGTAATCGCGATAGATGAAGAGGCCAAGGCCACCGAGGAAGCACACCACCAGCAGGCGCCCGGCCGGCCGCGCCCACTGCGCCATGTCGAGGTCGGCGGTCAAGAGCTCGTAGGCGGTGATCCCGATCCAGGCGGCGATCAGCACCCAGAACAGCGCCCGGAGCCGCGGCACCAGCCCGCAGATCGAGATCGCCATCAGCGCCAAATAGCATTCGAGCTCGAAGGGCACCGTCCAGAGCGAGATGTTGACGATGCCGTGCGCGGGGTTGCTCTCGAAGACGCCGGGAAGCTGATAGTGGATGTAGCCGACGATGTTGAACCAGTAGTTCCAGAAGGCCTGGCCGCGGAAATACTCTCCGAGCGGCAGCGTGGTGACCAGCGGACCGAGGATCAGGGCGGAAAGACAGACCTCCACGAACAGCGCCGGCAGCAGGCGCATCATGCGGAGCGTCATGAAGGAGGAGAGCGACTTCGTCCGCACCAGGCTGCCGGCGACCAGGAAGCCGCTCAGCGCGAAGAACATCGGCAGGATGAGCGACGGGAAGGAGCGGGTCTTGTGGCTGTGCCAGATCCAGTTGTCCCAGCCATAGGTCGAATAGAGGCTGTGCCACGAGAGCACGGTGATCGCCAGCGCGATGCGCAGCACGTCGAAGCCGGTGGTGCGCCCCCGGGTCTCGGTGACGCGATCGCCGATGGTCCTGACGGGAGCCCGACTCTCGTCGGTCAACATCTTCTCTGCCGCTGCCATGTGCCAATGAGCTCCTTTGAACTGAACGATCGGTCTCGTCGCCCCGCTAGCCGCCGACCGCGACGGCAGGGTTGATGTTGAGAAGCCGGGACAAGCGCCGGCCCACCCGTGCCGCCGGCTGCTCGACATAGCGGCAGCAGAGCTCCGCCGCCACCAGAGCCGCCAGCACCGAGGTGCCAAGCACCAGGACGAGCGGCATGCGGTCGTGCAGCAGATGGACGCCGACGATGAGAACCGGCAGATGGACGAGATAGAGGCTGTAGGAGACCCGGCCCAGCCATTGCAGGGGCTGCGCCTCCAGGAAGGCCGCCACGCGAGGCGCGCCGATCGCGAGCGCGATCACCGCGCAGGCGCCGACGGCATAGGAGAAATCCGACAGCAGCCGGTTCGCCGGCCAGCAGAAGGCCAGCCACGCCGTCACCGCCAGGGCGATCGACGCCCAGCGGCGCTTCGCGAGCCACGCCCCAACGTCGCCGGCAAAGAGTGCGCTGACAATGCCAGCGACGAAGAAGACCGCAAAGTAGGTGGTATGGATGAGCGCCTCGAGGGGGTTGCCATCGACATAGATGGCGCCGCGATCGGGCAGCAGTCGCCAGGACAGCAGCTCGCAGCCGAGGCTCAGCGCGATGCCGCCCGCCAGCGCGGCGGCCGGCACGCGGCGCGTCAGCAGCACGAGCGCGGGAAAGATCAGCGAGATCCGGAGCTCGTAGGCAAGGCTCCACATGGAGGGATTGAGGTTCACGTCCCGCCAGCGGTTCGTCATCACCAGGTTGCCCAGCAGGCGCCTGCCGTCCACCGGCTCCGACCAGAGCCAGTTGAACCAGCTCTGGAGACCCGTGACTGGCTCGAGCGGGAGCCTCGAGGCGACCAGCGCGCAGACCAGGATCACGGCGGCGAACGGCAGATAGATCCGGCAGAAGCGCCGGACGAGGTAGGAGCCGTAACCGCGATAGCCGATGACCGGCCACAGCGACAGCACGAAGCCGCTCAGCACGAAGAACACGATGACCGCGGCGCGCCCCTCCTTGCCGCCGATCAGCGGCGCCAGCAGCGCGGTCGCGCCGGCATACTCAAGAGCATGGGCGGCCGGGACCGTGTCGATGCAATGCGTGAGCACGACCTGGAGCGCGGCGATGCCTCGCACCGCGTCGAGAGCGCGGATGCGCGACGGCCGCGCATCCGCCGTCGGGACGCGCCGCGCCAGCGCCGTCTTGACCAGCGCCGTCTTGAAATGTGCGATCGCCTCGCTCAACCCGATCTCCCGCACGACAGGCCCGTCCGGACCGCAAGCACCGGACACAGTCCACCGATCACCCCTGGCGGGTGCAGCAGCGCCAGTTTTTCATTCTTGTAGTATTTGACGTCCCCTGGCGCGCAAAGTACACGCGCGCGGCCGCGACTGTCAAAATCTTTCTTGTTCTTACTTAACCTTAATCCCCGCGCTCCATTCCCGAACATTTATTGAGCACCGGGGTGGCCGGCGGTCGCGACTCCTCGGGATTTACATGTGGGGACGCAAGCCCACCACCGCCTCGATCTCGATCTTCATGCCGGGAATGGCGAGTTCGTTGATACCGATCAGGGTGCTGGCGGGCCGGGCGGCGCCGAAGAACTCCTGGCGTACGGGATTGATCTTGCTGCGATCGGCAATGCTGGTGAGGAATACCGTCACCTTGAGGACGTCGCCCGGCGCTGCCCCGGCCGCCGCAAGAATCTTCGCGAGATTGGCGAAGATCTGCCGGGTCTGCTCGACGACGTCATCGCCGCCAACCAGCTTCCCTGCCGCATCGACCGGCGCCAGGCCGGAGACGAACAGCAGGTCGCCATGGCGGACCGCATGGGTGTAGTGGCTGATCGGCTCGCTCAGGCCCTCGACGCGATATTCCCGCCGCATGGCATCCCCTTCCCTTCCCGCTGAGATCCGGCCTCAGAAGCCCTGGACCGCCTGGCTGGTGTGCTCGACCTCCGGCGGCGCCTCGAAGCAGTGCTGCACCAGCTTGCGCCACTCCTGGAAATCCGCGGAATTGCGGAAGTCCTGAGTGTGGTTTTCCAGCGTCTCCCACTGCACGAAGAGGCGATAGAGGCTCGGCTTCTCGATCGAGCGCTGCAGTTCCATGCCGCGGCAACCCTTGGCGCGCCTGAAGAGCGGCGCCGCCTTGCCGACCCCGGCCTCGAATTCCGCCTCCATCCCGGGCTTCACCCGGATATGAGCGATCTCCAGAACCATTCGTCCCTCCCGTGCATCGTCCGAGCGCTGCACTCTACCAGATTTGCCGGGCCATACGCGCGATGCGTGCGCGAATTGCCGCGAAACCCCAAAAAGATGGAGGTGGAGTCGCCCCCTGGTTCGCTCTTCCTTAAGTAGTAGCGTGCGAGGAAGAACGCGTATCAGGAGTCATACCATGGCTTTCATCGCGCGCTTTTCCATCCGCACCGTCCTCAACACCGTCTTCCTCACCCTCGCCAGCGCCCTCTGCGTGGTATTGGCGGTGCAGATCACCGACGCTTGGCATGATGTCGGCGAATCCAAGCGGATCGAGGCGCTGGCGGCGGCCGATCGCGAGGTATTCCAGACCATGGCGGCGATCCGCCAGAACCGCGGCACCGTGCAGACCAACCTGCTGGCGCTCGACGATCCCTCCTCGGCGCTGCAGAAGGATCGCGACGACATCCATCGCCTGCTCGACAAGGCGCTCACCGCCGCGAAGCGCGCTCATCTCGAGGGCGGCGACGGCCTCATCTCCAAGATCGATGCCGACGTCGCCAGCGCCGATCGCTACTGGCCGGATCTCGACGCGATCGGCCACAAGCCCAAGGCCGAGCGCGATCTCAAGCAGACCCAGGCCTGGTATGTCGGATACGGCAATGTGGTCGAGGCGGTCGGCGGCCTCTCGCTCGCGATCGCCAACGAGGCGCGAATCTCCGATCCCCTGGTCGCCGAATACATCAGCGCGCGGCAGCTCGCCTGGGTGATCCGCGACAACACCGGCGCCGAGTGCACGGTGTCGCGCACCTCCGTGGCGAAGTCGCAGCCCTTCTCGCCGGCGACCCGCACCACCCTCGACGGCATGCGCGCCGCCGGCAAATCCGCGTGGTCGATGCTGGACGATCTGGTGACGCGGCCGGGCGTGCTGCCGGCGCTCGCGACTGCCGTCCATGACGGGAACGCCTCCTACACCAAGGCGATCACCGAACGCGACGCCGTCTACAAGAAGTTCGACGACAGCGGCAAGCCGGCGATGGCGCCCGACGAGTGGACGAAGATGTGCAACATGCCGTTCAGCGGCATCATCAACATCGCCACCACCGCCTCGAACCTGATGGAGAGCCACGCGGCGACGCTCGAATCCCGCGCCTGGAGCCGCGTCGCGATCGACGGCACCGTGCTGGCGGCAGCGGTCGCCTTCAGCATGCTGGGTCTCTTCCTGGTGCGCCGGCGCTTCGGCCAGCCGGTGGAGAGCCTCACCACCGCCATCGGCCATCTCGCGCGCCAGGACTACAGCGTCCCTGTGCGCAGCACCGGCTACAACGACGAGCTCGGCACCATGGCCGAGACGCTGGAAGCGCTCCGCCAAGGCGCCCTCGAATCCGAGCGGGTGGCGCGGGAGAGCGCGGCGGCGAAGGAGAGCGAGCTCAAGCGCGCCACCGCGATCGACGGCCATTGCCGCGCCTTCGACGCCTCGATCCGCAGCGCCCTCGAGACCGTCGACCACGCCACCGGCAACATGACGGAGACCGCAAACGGCATGTCGACGACGGCGAAGACCACCGCCGAGCGCGCCGGCGCCGCCGCCGGCGCCTCCGGCAACGCCTCTGCCAACGTGCAGACCGTCGCCGCCGCCGCCGAGGAGCTCGCCTCCTCGGTCTCCGAGATCAGCCGCCAGGTGGCGGCTGCGGCACGCGTCGCCGCCAACGCCGCCGACCGCGCCAGCCGCACCAACCAGTCGGTGCAGGGGCTTGCCGAGGCCGCCGACAAGATCGGCGAGGTGGTGAAGCTGATCAGCGCGATCGCCGGGCAGACCAATCTTCTCGCCCTCAACGCCACCATCGAGGCGGCGCGCGCCGGCGAGGCGGGCAAGGGCTTCGCAGTGGTGGCGAGCGAGGTGAAATCGCTCGCCAACCAGACCGCCCAGGCGACGGAGGACATCGCCCAGCAGGTGAATGCGATCCAGAGCGCCACCGGCGACGCGGTGACTGCGATCAAGGAGATCGGCGCGGTCATCACCGAGGTGAACGACATCAGCGCCACCATCGCCGCGGCGGTGGAGGAGCAAGGGGCCGCCACCCAGGAGATCGCGCGGAACGCGCAGCAGGCGGCCGCCGGCACCAGCGAGGTGGCGCAGAACATGAGCGGCGTCACCGACGCGGCCGCCACCACCGGCAAGGCCGCCGGCAAGATGCTGGACGCGGTGGGCGCGGTCACCCAGCAGTCGGCGGCGCTCCGCGCCGAGGTCGACGGCTTCCTCAGGAAGATCCGCGCCGCCTGACGCGGCTCAGGCGGCGCTGCGCTCCGTCTCCGGGGCAAGCGCCACCGCGAGCGCCTGATCGACAGTCTCGAGCCAGACGAACTCGAGGGACTGCCGCGCTTCCTCGGGGATGTCCTCGAAGTCGCGCCGGTTGCGCGCCGGCAGCATCACCGTCTTGATGCCGGCGAGCATCGCCGCCAGCACCTTCTCCTTGATGCCACCCACCGGCAGCACCAGGCCGCGCAGGCTGATCTCGCCGGTCATCGCGACGTGGCTGCAGACCGCGCGTCCGGTGACGAGCGAGGCGAGCGCGGTGAACATGGCGACGCCGGCGCTCGGCCCGTCCTTCGGCGTGGCGCCGGCGGGGACGTGCAGGTGGATGTCACTCCGGTCGAGGAGCTCCGGATCGATCTTGAGCTCGCGCGACTTCGACTTCACCAGGCTGAACGCCGCCTGGGCGCTCTCCTTCATGACGTCGCCGAGCTGGCCGGTCAGGATCAGCTTGCCGTGGCCCGGAATGCGGGTCGCCTCGATGAAGAGGATGTCGCCGCCGACCGGCGTCCAGGCGAGCCCGGTCGCCACCCCCGGCACGCTGGTGCGCTGCGCCTGCTCGGATTCGAAGCGCGGCGAGCCCAGGATCTCGGGAATGTCCTTCTCGGCGATCGACACATGGGTCGCCGATCCGTCGGCGATGCGCACCGCAGAGCGCCTGAGCACGCCGCCGATCTGCCGCTCGAGATTGCGCACGCCCGCCTCCCGCGTGTAGCCGCTGATGATCGCCTTCAAGGCATCATCGCCGATCTCCACCTGCTCGGGCTTCAGGCCGTTCTCGCCGAGCTGGCGCGGCAGCAGGTAGCGCCGCGCGATCTGCAGCCGCTCCGCCACCGTGTAGCCCGAGAGCTGGATGATCTCCATGCGGTCGAGCAGCGGACCCGGGATGGTGTCCAGCATGTTGGCGGTCGCGATGAACATCACCTTGCTCAAGTCGAAGGTGACGCCGAGGTAGTTGTCGCGGAAGGTGGAGTTCTGGGCGGGGTCGAGCACCTCGAGGAGCGCCGAGGCGGGATCGCCCTGGACGCCGCGGCCGAGCTTGTCGATCTCGTCCAGCATCATGACGCAGTCACGCGCGCCAGCGCGGCGCAGGCCCTGGATGATGTTGCCGGGAAGCGCACCAATATAGGTCCGGCGATGGCCACGGATCTCCGCCTCGTCATGGACGCCGCCCAGGCTCACCCGCACGAATTTGCGCCCGGTGGCCTTGGCGATGCTCTGGCCGAGTGAGGTCTTGCCGACGCCCGGCGGGCCGACGAAGCAGAGGATCGGCGCCTTGCCGGTGGGGTTGAGCTTCTGCACGGCGAGGTGCTCGATGATCCGCCGCTTGATCTTCTCGAGGCCGTAATGGTCCTCCTCCAGCACCTTGCGCGCGGCCTGGATGTCGATCTCCTTCGCGGTCTCGACGCTCCACGGGAGCTCCGTCAGCCACTCGAGATAAGTGCGCAGCATGGAGGCCTCGCCGGCGGCGTCGGGCATCCGCTGCAGGCGCGCGAGCTCCTTCTTCGCGTGCTTCTCCACGTCCTCGGGCATCTTCGCCTTGGCGATCGCCTCGGTGAGCTTTTCCGCGTCGGCGGCGCCGCCCTCCTCGCCTTCGCCGAGCTCGCTCTGGATCGCCTTCAGCTGCTCGCGCAGGATGTGCTCACGCTGCCGGCTCTCCATGGTCGCCCGCGTGCGCTCGCCGATATCGTGCGAGAGGCGCAAGACCTCGAGCCGGTAGGAGAGGAACCACAGCACGCGATCGAGCCGCGCCTTCAGATCGAAGGTCTCGAGGATCTGCTGCTTCTCCTCGATCTTGATATCGAGGAAGCTGGTGACGAGATCGGCGAGCGCCGCCGCCGATTCCACCGAGTGGACGGTGGCGGCGAGCTCGTCGGGCGCGTTCGGGATCAGCTTCAGCGTTTCCGCCGCGCGCTCCCTCAGCTGCATGAAGCGGGCCTCGATCTCCGGCCCGGCTTCCGCGGGCTCCTCGATCCGCTCGATGCGGGCGGCGAGGAACGGATAGCCCGCCAGGAACTCGACGACGCGGAAGCGCTGGTCGCCGCGGCAGATCAGGTGATGGCCGCCGTCCTGGGCGGTCACATAGCGGATGACATGGCCGACGGTGCCGATCTCGTAGAGATCGGAGGCGCCGGGCTCGGCCATCTGGGGATCGCGCTGCAGCAGGGTCGCGATCGGCAGCTGCGCGCGCACCGCGTGCTGGATTGCCGCCACCGAGCGCTCTCGACCGACGGAGAACGGCATGATGACCGTCGGGAACAGCAGGCTGTTGCGCAGCGGCAGCACCGGAATCGCGTCCGGCGGCAGTTTCAGCGCCGATGCGCCGGCGCCGCCGGGGGTCTCCGGTGCCGCGGCGGGAGCGCCGCCGTTCGACCGGGCTTCGGTTTCGGTCTTCGATTCAGGGGTGAGGTCTGACATTTCCATGACTCGTGATCGCGAGGATCGATGAACCCTTGTTCAGCGGAGCTTGCGCAGCGAGAGGACGAGGCACCCATTGACCAGCTCGCGGCGCGCCAGCTGATAGTGTCCCGCGGGCAGCGGCAGGCGGCGCTCGAAGCGGCCATAGGGAATCTCCAGGCGCCGAATCACCGCCGGCTCCGCCACCTCCGGAAGGTTGCGCTCGCCGGTGACGGTGAGGACACCGTTCTCGAACGACGCCTCGACCCGCTCGGGATCGACGCCCGGCAGCGCCACCTCGATGAAGAGCCCCTCGGCGGTCTCGAAGACATCCGCCGGCGGCTCCCAGAGCGGCTCGCGGGCGCTGCGGCCGAGCTCGAAGAAGTGCCGGTGCAGGCGCTCCGCCTCGTCCAGCATCTTGCGCGCGTCACCCCACATCCAGAGCGACGGATCTCGTGGTGGCATGGTTGTCCCGGTCTCCCCTGAGCCTCCGCTGCAGGAGAGATGGGTATCTCCGTTTGGTTCGTCTAGACCCTGGCACATGAGGCCGTCGGTGACGCTACCGCTGGTTCAGCGTCCGCCACGAGGCGGCGGGAACCTGCGCACGGCAGCCATGCTTTGAACTCAGGGGTCGCCTCGAGGGCCCGCTCTCGCCGTCGAGCCGAGCCCGGCTATTGCATACGATGACGATCTGAAATGATCCCGCATTCCAGCGGGCCAAGATGGTGAGGGAGGACCGCATGACACGCAGCGACGTCCTGATCGTCGGCGCAGGCCCAACCGGCCTCGTGCTCGCGCTTTGGCTGGCCAAGCTCGGCGTCAGGCCGCGCATCATCGATCGGACGGCGGAGCCCGGCACCACCTCGCGGGCGCTCGCGGTGCAGGCGCGGACGCTAGAGCTCTATCGCCAGCTCGGGCTCGACGGCGCAGTCCTGGAGCGCGGCCACAAGGTGCCAGCGGTCAACCTCTGGGTGCGGGGCGAGCGCGCCGCGCGGCTTCCGTTCAAGACCGTCGGCGAGGATCTGACGCCCTACTCTTTCCTGGAGATCTTTCCGCAGGACCAGCACGAGCGCCTCTTGATCGAGCGGCTCGGCGATTTCGGCGTCGGCGTCGAGCGCCGCACCGAGCTGCGCGGCTTCAGCGATACCGGCACGGCGATTACCGCTCGGCTGCTGGGACCGGACGGGCGGGAGCAGCATTGCGAGGCCGCCTTCATCGCCGGCTGCGACGGTGCCCGCTCCATCGTGCGCGAGACCCTCGGCACCGGCTATGCGGGCGGCACCTATCGACAGGTGTTCTATGTCGCCGACGTGGAGCTGGCAGGTCCGGTGGCGGACGGCGAGCTGCACGTGGACCTCGACGAGGCGGATTTCCTCGCCGCCTTCCCCTTGGCCGGCGCGGGACGCGCGCGCCTGATCGGAACGGTGCGGGACGAGCGCGCCCAGCACGCGGAGCAGCTGCGCTTCGAGGACGTCAGCAGCCGCGCCATCCAGCATCTCAAGGTGCAGGTGCGCCAGGTGAACTGGTTCTCCACCTACCGCGTGCATCATCGGGTGACCGAGCACTTCCGCCGCGGTCGCGCGTTCCTGCTCGGCGATGCCGCCCATATCCACAGCCCGGCGGGTGGCCAGGGCATGAACACCGGCATCGGTGACGCGATCAACCTCGCCTGGAAGCTGGCCGCGGTGCAGCGCGGCGATGCCGACGACCGGCTCCTCGACAGCTACGAGCCGGAACGGCTCACTTTCGCGCGCCGGCTGGTGACAACGACGGATCGCGTCTTCACCTTCGCCACCGCCGAGGGCCGCATCGCCGATCTCCTGCGCACGCGCATCGCGCCGGTGTTGCTGCCCGGCGTCTTCTCGCTGGAGACCGTGCGCGAGTTCCTGTTCCGCACCGTCTCGCAGATCACCTTGAACTATCGCGGCATGCCGCTGAGCGCCGGCGCCGCAGGACAGGTGCAGGGCGGCGACCGGCTGCCGTGGGTGCGCGATGGCGACACCGACAACTTCGCGCCCCTCGCGGAGCCGCAATGGCAGGTCCATGTCTACGGCACCGCCTCCTCGGAGCTGAGCGCCTGGTGCGCCAGCCACGATCTGCCGCAGCACACCTTTCGGTGGAAGACGGAATATCAGGCGGCTGGCCTCGCGCCCGACGCTCTTTATCTCCTGCGGCCCGATACCTATGTCGGTCTGGCGGAGATGCGGCAGGATCCGAAACTGCTCGAGCGCTACTTTGCCGAGCGTGGCATCCACCTGCGCTGAGGAGCTCCTTCTTTCATGATGTCACGTTTTATGTCACGCAGCGGACCCATGGGCGGGACTAAGCTTGCCGCCTTCACGATGGTCGGGGCGACGCGATGAGCAGCGGAGCGAAGTACTGGCGAAATCGGGCGGAAGAGCTGCGCACGCTCGCGCGGTCCCGCAGCACCGCCGAGGTCCGGCACCTGCTGTTGGAGCAGGCTGCGGAACTCGAACGCATCGCGGCAGGCGTAGAAAGCCCGGAGCCGACACCGACGACGCGGCAAGGCGCATCAGCCACACCGCCGCGCAGCAGCGGAGTCTAGCCGGTCGCGGGCGCCGGAACGGCGTCGCTCGGCGACGGCAACCGGCGGCTTCAGCTGGCCTTGCGTTTGCGACCGGTCTTGGTCGTCTCGCGCTGCGCCGTTTCGCGCTGGCGGGCGACGGGCTTCGCCTCCTTCCGCCCTTTGCCTTCCACCGGCAGGAGCAGATTGCCTTGCCGGCGGTCGACATGCTTCTTGCGCGCGACCGGCGTCTCGCGCGCCTGCCCCTTCTCCGCCAGGCTCCGCTTCAGCGCCGCCATCAGGTCGATGACGTTGCTGGGCTCGGCGACCGGCGCATGCTTCGGCTTCGGCATGCCCTTCGCCTTCGCCTCGATCAGCTTGCGCAGCTCATCCTGATAGCGGTCGTGGAAGTCCGCGGGATCGAACTTGCCGCTCATGCGGTCCATGATGGTCTCGGCGAGCTCCACCATCTTGGGATCGAGCTTGCCGCCGCCGAAATCGAACCCGGCCTGGCGCACCTCATTGGCAGCGCGCAGCAGCGTCATCACCAGGCCACCCTCGAAGGGCTCGACCATGACGGGATGCTCGCGGGTCGACAGCACGATGCGCCCGAGCGCCGCGCGCTTCTTGCTGCTGAGCGCCTCGGCGATGACGCGATAGGCGTCGCGGCCGCTCTTCTCCGGATAGATGAAATAGGGATCGGAGACGTAGAGGGGGTCGATCGATTTGCGGTCGACGAACGTGGTGAGATCGAGGATGCGGGTGGATTCCACCTGCAGCTCCTTCAGCTCCTCGGGCTCAAGGATGACGTAACGGCCGTCGTCGAGCTCGTATCCCTTCACGAGATCCTTGCGCTCGAGCGCCTCTCCCGTTTCCGCATCAACCGGCCGGAGCGAGATGCGGTTGCCGGTCGCGGGATTGATCTGGTGCAGCCGGATGCGCTCGGATTCCGATACCGCCGGCGCGAGCGAGATCGGACAGGACACCAGCGACAATCGAAGATGACCGCTCCAGGACGGGCGTGGCGGCATGTTGGGCTCCCCGGTTGCACCTTGCGGGTGCGAGTCAACGCGGAATGGGCGAGCGAGTCAACGCGCGAGCCCGCGGGGGGTTGCGATGCATCCGCCGGGGGCTCTGGCTTGTTTAGTTTCGCAGAAAGGTGCTTTCGCGAACCGCGATCCTCAACTGATGGTTGTATACCATGGCAAGATCCAAACGTGCAAAGCGCGGCAAGGTGAAACGGGTCATGCGCGAGTACAAACGGGGCCGACTGAAGGCGGGCCGCGGACGCCGCGGAAAGGTGAAGAGCCGCCGCCAGGCGATCGCTATCGCGATGTCGGAATCGGGACAGTCGCGCAAGCGCAAGTCATCTCGCAAGAGATCCGCCAAGCGCAAGAAGGGGCGGTCGAAGCGGAAGTCTCGCTAGGAAGCGCCGCGCGATGGACCTGAGCCGCTGTCAGGTGATCTGCATCGAGACCGCGGTGCACGCGCTCGCGAAGGCAGAGCCGCGTCCCGCGCGATCTTGTTGGCCTGCTCTGGGAGGGCACGGCCAGGGTCGAGGCGGCTCTCTTTCGAGCTCGACCGGCCGGCTTCATCGCCTGTGGGGCTTGTAAGCCGCCGGGGACGCCGCTACTGTAGGTTTATCATACGGTAGTACGGGATTGTTAGCGGCTGAAATTCAAAACGCCCGGTATCTGCCGGGACTCTGGTGTCGCGGCGGAACCCCTTGGCGCCAAAAGGGAAGTCGTGGCTCAAGCTGGTCTCGCGTCGTCGTCATCTTTCAGGATCCAGGGGGCCTGGCAACAATGGCGAGTGCACGCGGAATCACGCGCTATATTGTAGGGAACAAGCTTCCCCGTGCCCGACGCTATGCACGAGACCGAGCGGACGAGCGGATCTCGGCCGCCGACGCCATCGTCGTGATCGGCGGCACCAGCGTCATCCTCTGGATCGTCCTCGGCTTGGTGCTGGCGGATCTCCTGGAATAGCCGGCGAGCGACCAGGTCCATCACCGTCACCGTCGCGCAACCAATTCTTCAAGCGCCTTCGCGAGAATGGCGGGTCAGAACCCACGGGGGCGCGCGACCAATGGATGGCAATCCCGACCGCCACGTCATCGCCAGGCCGGCCACCGAGAGTTTGCGGTGCCGCTGCGCCTGGTGCGGCCTCGCTCTTATCGGCGCGGAAGCCGCCGCGGAGCCGGCCACGCCGCTCTGCGACGCCTGCAGCGAGATCCTGCGCGGCGTCGATTGGCGGCCCCTCCTCGCGAGGAAGACCGGCTCGGATTAGGGCCCGTCGACGCGCAGGGCGGCTGACGCGGTCTCGCCCGTCACCAGGTCCGTCGCCCGCACCTCCCAAAGGCCGTCTGGATCGTTGAGGGCGAGCGGTAGCACCCGCGTCGTCCCGCCCGCACGCACCACGGCATTTCCGGAATAAGACTGGCGGATCCCGCCGTCGGGATCGATGACCTCGAGATGGAGGACGGCGAGCCGCTGCCGCGCCGCAGGGGCGAGCCGCAGCGATACCGTGTCGCCCGGGCGGGCGTGCTGCGGTGCCGTGATCCGCGGCGGCGGCACCGGGCCGTCGCCGAGGGAGAGCAGCACGGGTTCGACCGGACCCAGGCTCAGGGCCATCCGCTGCTGCTCGCCGACCGCCTTGCGCGCCCGGAGATCATAGACGAAGGCAGGGCGCGCGAGCCGGAGCGTTACCGCCTCGACAGCGCCCGGCTCGATCCCGCCGCCGTCCGCCGGCAGATCCCGCTGCAGGCCCACGACGATCCTGCGGCCCACCCGAAACTGATTGATCTCGACGTCGGTGACCGGCGCGCCTGCCGCATCGGTGAGGGCGAAACGTGGCTCCACATGGGCGGCGGCCAGGACCCGCGTCATCTCGGCGAAAGTCGCGCGGTCCTCGCCCGCCGGCGAGAGCTGGAACGCCCTCCCCTTGCCGAAGGAAGCGCTGCCGGAAGGCGCGCTGCCCAGCACCGCGGCCAGGCGCGGTTCCGGCAGCCGGCGGCCGTGGGCGTCGAAGACTCCAGGCGTGCCGTCGGCAACCAGGACGCCGCCTCGCGCGACGAAGCGCTCGATCTCCGCAGCGGCGCGGCGCGAGAGCGAGAGCACGCGGGGCAGCACCAGCAGCCGATAGCCGTGCCGCAGCACGCCCTGCTCGATGAGCTCCGGAGAGAGCACGCGGTGCTCCACGCCCAGATGCTCGAAGAGACGGGAGAACCCCACCAGCGAGGCACGCGCGGGATTGGCGTCCTCGTAGCTCGACTCGACGCTGCGGGTGCTCCAGGCGTCGCCCTTCGGCTGCCAGTCGAGCAGCCATTGGAG
>DATJOK010000018.1:0-6349 GCA_035507155.1 Allostellaceae bacterium | reverse complement strand
GGCGCCCGGCCGCAGACCTCGCCGCTGCCGCTGACGCGCGAGATCAGCATGCGCAACCCCTTCGCCTTCGGCGCCTTCCCGAGCTGGAACCGCGTCTTCGTCGACAAGTCGAAGGAAGGCCAGGCGGCGGTCTATCGTGACCCCGCCTTCCGCAACGCCTTCCGCGAGGAGCTGAAGCGGCCGCAGGGCTTCGGCAACTGGGCGCGAATCACCGTGCACGAGGTGCACAAGCCGGCGCTGAAGCCGCTGGAGGGCCGCTCCATCGCCGAGGTGGCGAAGGCGCGCGGCACCGACGGCGTCGACGCGCTCCTCGACCTCACGCTGGAGGACGATCTCGATATCGAGCTCACCATGTCCTCCTACAACACGCGAGTCGACCGCATGACCGAGATCCTCAACGATCCGAGCGTGCTGATCGCGCTCGGCGACGGCGGCGCCCATCTCGATATGCTCTGCGACGCGGGATATCCCACCTATCTCCTGGGTACCTGGGTGCGCGAGCGGCAGATCATGAGCCTGGAGCGCGGCGTCCAGCGGCTCACCTCCGATCCGGCGGATTTCTTCGGCATCAAAGGCCGCGGCCGGTTGAAGCCGGGCTACGCCGCCGATGTCGCGATCTTCGATCCCGCCACCATCGGCTCCGCCAATCGCGGCGAGCGGCGCCACGACCTGCCAGGTGGCGGCAAGCGCATGGTGATGCCGTCGCGCGGTGTCGAGTACACTGTCGTCAACGGCGAGGTCACCTACCAGCGGGGCAAGCTCACCGGCGCCAGGGCCGGACAAGTCCTGCGCTCCTGAGGCGCGGGCGATGGAGCAGCGCGTTCTCGGCCGCACCGGCGCCAGAATCTCGATTCTGGGCTTTGGTTGCGGCGCCGTCGGCGGCCTCATGGTGCGCGGCGCACCCGCCGATCAGGAGCGCGCGGTGGCCCGCGCGCTGGAGCTGGGCATCAATTACTTCGACACCGCCGCCGCCTATGGCGATGGCGCCTCCGAGACCAATCTCGGCCGTGTCCTCGCCAAGCTCAAGCCGGAGATCTTCCTCGGTACCAAGTTCACCGTGCGGCCGGAAGATCGCGGCCGCATCGGCGAAGCGATCGCGGCCTCGCTGGAGCGCAGTCTGCAGCGGCTCGGCCGCGAGCAGGTCGACCTGCTGCAGCTCCACAACCGCATCGCTCCGAGCGGCAGCGACCGCCCGCTTGATCCCGCCACCGTGTTGGCGGAGGTGGTGCCGGCGCTCGAGACCCTGCGCCGGCAGGGGAAGCTGCGCTTCTTCGGCATCACCGGCCTCGGTGACACGCCGGCGCTGCAACGTGTCGTCGATGCCCGCGCCTTCGACACCGCACAGATCTGCTGCAACCTCCTCAATCCCAGCGCCGCCCGGCCGGTGCCGGCGGGATTCCCGGCGCAGGATTTCGAGGGGCTGCTGACGCGGGCGCGGCAGGCCGGCATGGGGACCATCGGCATCCGCGTGCTGGCAGGTGGTGCGCTCAGTGGCAGCGAGGCGCGCCATCCGATCGGCATGGCCTCGGTGGCGCCGATCGCCTCCGGTCCGGATTACCGCACGGATGTCGCACGCAGCCGTCGCTTCGAGACGCTGGTGAAGGAAGGCCATGCCAGCAGCGTGGTGGAGGCGGCGTTGCGCTTCGTGATCGCTAGCCCGGCACTGACGACCGTGCTGATCGGTATGTCCACTCTGCGGGAGTTGGAGACGGCCGCGGCGGCGGTCGGGCAGGGGCCGCTCGCGGCCACGGCCCTCGACCGGCTCGACGGGCTCTGGCGTGAGATGGCGCAAGAAAAGGCTTGAGGGCACCCGCGGCATCGGATTGATAGAGGGATTCGCGTGCCATCGAAAGCCAGCGGATTCTAAATGCGCCGCGCAACGTCGCGGCTGTCGCGGGGTCAGTGATGTCGGGGAGCCTGCAGCGGGGGCAGGCCGGGTGCGGATGGTCAAGTTGGCAAACTGGGCAGCGCCTCTCTGCGCCGCTCTCCTCGTCGGCGCTTCCGGTCCGGCGCGCGCCTTCGTCTGCGTCACGCCGGTCTCCTGGCCGGAGACCGGCGCTGTGCGCGAGTTCTATCCTCTCGGCGATGCCGCTGCGGTGCTGGGCGCGGAGCAGGGTGTCTTCCGCCTCGATAGCGCCGGTACTGAGCCGCGGCGGCTCGCCGGTCCCTCCACCGGTGCCGTCTTCGAGATGGCGGCGCTGGCGGGCGGCGGCGCCCTTCTCCGGGCCGAGCGCGGCCTCTTCTCCATCGACGCCGCGGCGCGGCGGGTCGATCCCGTGCGCGGCCCGGTGACCGGCGCGCTCAGGGCGGTCGAGGCGCTCGATGGGGGCGCGCTCATCGTGGCGGAGAAGGGGCTGTTCGCGGTCGCCGCGGGAATGAACAGCCTGGATCCCGTCAGCAGCGCCGGTGTTGCCGGTCCTTACAAGCTGCGTGCGCTCAGGGAGGGAGCCGCTCTGGTGGCAGCGCAAGGCGGGCTCTTCCGTCTCGGCGCGGCGGATTTCGGCCTCAAGCGTCTCGACGGCCCGAGCCCCGGCGCGGTGCAGCGCTTCTACGGGCTGAAGGACGGCGGCGTGCTGGTACAGGCGGAAGGCGGCCTCTTCTATACCGATGCCATGGGGTCGACGCTCAGAGCGGCGAACCCGCCGCAACTCGGCGTCGTGCGGGAGATCATTCCTGTTGCGGGCGGCGCGCTCATCCGCACCGATCAGATCCTCTTCCAAATCGAGACGGCTTCCGAGGGGCTGCGCCAGGTCGGCACCGGTCTCGAGCGGCCCCTTGATCCGGATTCCTGGAGCCCCGGGTGGATTCATGTGCTGGTGAGCGACGCGCCCTTACCGGTGGGCACGGCGTTGATCGGCACCGATGCGGGGGCCTTCCTGGTCGATGTCGAGGCAAACCGGCTGATCCCGGTGGGCGGCGAGCTCACCGGCGGCGTCTCGGCGATCGCCGCGCTTCCCGACGGCAGCGCACTGATCGGCGCCGATCGGGGGCTGTTTCTCCTGCATGTGGCGCCGCTGCAGATCATGCCGGCCGGTGGTCCGCCGATCGGCGCGGTGGAGGATATCCACCCCCTCCGGAACGGCATCGCCCTGGTCGAGGCCAGTGCCGGCTTGTTCCGACGGGATGCCGCCGGACGGCTGACCGGGATCGCCGCCGCCGATCTCGGACTGCGTGCCGTTCACGCGCTGGCGGACGGCGGCGCCCTGATCGAGAGCGAGCACGGCCTTCTCTACCTGGGCGCCGACGGCGCAGCGCCGAAGCCCGTGGCGGGCGCCGCGATCGGTGGGATCAAGGAGCTGCGCCCGATCGCCGATGGCGACGCGCTGATCCTCGCCGGAGGGCGGCTTCTTCAGTTCGATCGCGCGGCTCTCCGCATCGGACCGCTCGCGGCGCCGCGACGGCCGTTGTCCTTCCGGCGCTACCTGCCGCTCGCCGACGGTACCGCGCTGATGTCGGACGGGCACGCCGATACCGATCTCGCGGTCGCCGATTTCGCCAAAGCCGATGTCCGGCTTGGCAATCTGGCGGCGATCGACGATCGGCGCCCCGGGGGAGCGCCGGCGGAAGCGCGCTGGACGCTCGAGCACCGCTGTGCGCCGGTGGCATCCAGCCTCGGTCTCACGGTGCTCGCCCGGCCGGTCGATGCGCCGGCCTCCGGCGCCAAGGCCGCCACGACGGAGCCGCCGGCACTCCGCATTCCGGCGCTCAAGGTCGAGAACGGCGCCACCATGGCGTCGATCGCCGCCTCGATCGCGCTGCCTGCCAGCGGCAAATGGTCGCTGCAGCTTGCCGCCACCAGCAGCGGCGTCGATCAGCCGCTGGGCGCCCCGGTGGTGATTTCGGTCGGCAACAACCTCTGGAACTGGTTCCGGCCCTGACTTCGGCAATCGCCGTCAACCAATTGACTTCGCGACACTCCTTCCCTTTCATTCCGCCGGATCGGCGGAGCGTTTGATGGACGAGGCGGTGCGGGAGGGTGGGGCGCGGCGGCGGTGGGGCAATCCCGACTGGTTCCGTCTCGATGCGGTTGCCCTGCCGCGAGGCTTGTTCCGTTTCGTGCTGGGCACCAGCGGCCTGCATCAGCTGCTGCTGGTGCCGCTCACGATCACGGTGTTCATGATCGAGCTGGTGCCGCTGGAGCTGCAGCGCCGCATCGTCAACGATCTCGTCAAGGATCGCCAATACCACTTCGTGGTTGTGCTCTGCGCCATTTATGCCGGTGTCGTGCTGACCCACGGCACTCTCAAGCTCGTCCTCAATGTCTACCGCGGTTGGGCGGGCGAACGGGCGACCCGTGATCTGCGCCGGCGGATCCGCGTCCTGATGGAACAGGCGCCGCAGATAGCGGCACCGGAAGCACAGGGGATCGAGGTCTCGATGATCGTCGCAGAGGTCGAGCCGGTCGGCGGCTTCGTCGGCGGCAGCGTCTCCGAGCCGCTGCTGCAGGCCGGCGTGCTGTGCTCGGTGCTCGCCTATATGACCCATCTCGATCCCTGGATGGCGCTGACGGCGCTCGCCCTCTTCGTGCCGCAGCTCCTGTTCGTGCCGCTGATGCAGGGCGCGATCATCCGCCGGACCGGGACCAGGGTGCAGGTGCTGCGCCGCCTCAGCATCAGCATCGTGGCGCCGGCCTATGGCGAGCAGCAACGCGGCCGCACCGATGATGCGCGCATCGACCGCGTCTTCGATCTCGACATGGGCATCTTCCGCCTGAAGTTCACCATGAATTTCCTGATGAACCTCTGCAATCACCTGCAGATCGTCGCCGCCCTGCTGCTCGGCGGCTGGTATGTCTATACCGACCAGCTGGAGATCGGCGGCGTCGTCGCCTTCATCTCCGGCGTCGGCCGGCTCAACGATCCCTGGGGCGATCTGGTGAATTATTTCCGCGACGTCAGCGTCACCCGGGTGAAGTATCGCCTGGTGGCGGACGCGGTGAATCAACTTGCCACCGGTCAGCCGCCGGCCGTGGTCGATCTCTGAGGCTTCCGCAGCCGCGATCGATCAGCGCCGATCGCTGCCCCTCGCCAGATCGTTGCTGAGGCGCCGATGCAACCGGCAGGACGCATCGACTCCGCCGCGAGCGGCGTGTCATGCTGGCATGGCAATTGCGTATCGAGCGAGGTCGAGATCGTCCACGCATCATCGAACGGAGGGGTTCGTGATGATTAGCCTTCACATTGGCATTCGATACCGTCGAGCGTTGGTCGCCGCGGTCGCGCTGCTGGCGATCTCCGCCGGCGCGACCCGCGCCGACGACAATCCAAAAGTGCTTCGCGTCATTCCGCAGGCCGATCTCAAGGTCCTCGACACTCACGTGGGGTCGATCCAGATCACCAAGATCTACGCCCTCATGGTCTACGACACGCTCTTCGCCTGGGATTCCCATCTGAAGCCCAAGCCGCAGATGGTGGAGAGCTACACCGTCTCCGAGGACAAGCTCACCTACACCTTCACGCTCCGGCCCGGCCTCAAGTTCCATGACGGTCAGCCGGTGACGCCCAAGGACGTGATCCCGTCGCTGAAGCGCTGGATGACTCGCGACGTGATGGGGCAGAAGCTCGCCTCCTATGTGGGCGAGATGAAGGCGGTCGATGATCGCACCTTCACCATGGTGCTGAAGGAGCCCTACGCCTTCGTTGAATTCTCTCTGGGCTCGGCGGGTGGGCAAATGCCGGTGATCTACCGCGAGAAGGAAGCGATGACCGACCCCTTCACCCCGATCACCGAGACCATCGGCTCCGGTCCCTTCAAGTTCAATCGAGCGGAATGGCAGCCGGGATCCAAGATCGTCTTCGACAAGAACACGGACTACGTGCCGCGCGCGGAGCCGCCGGACGGGCTCGCCGGCGGCAAGGTGGTGAAGGTCGACCGGGTCGAATGGGTGGTGATGCCTGATGCGCTCTCGGCGCAGCTTGCCATCTCCAAGAACGAGGCGGATTTCTGGGATTCGCCGAGCAACGATCTGCTGCCGGCACTGGAGAAGGACCCCAATATCGTCGTCGGCAAGCTGGCGCCCTTCGGCAATTTCGGCTTCCTGCGCGTCAATACGCTGTTCCCGCCTTTCAACAACCCGAAGGCGCGCCAGGCGCTTGCCTATGCCTTCGACCAGCGCGAGTTCATGGCCGCCGCCTACGGCGACCAGAAATGGTGGAAGGTCTGCTATTCCTATTTCATCTGCGGCGCGCCTTACGGCACAGAGGCGGGATCCGAGCCCTATCGGAAGCAGGATCTGGAGAAGGCGAAGCAGCTTTTCGCCGAGGCCGGCTACAAGGGCGAGAAGCTGGTGCTGATCACCACCGACGAGCTGCCGCAGATTGGCCAGATGGCCCAGGTCGCCGCCGGCACG
>DATJOK010000017.1:0-5350 GCA_035507155.1 Allostellaceae bacterium | reverse complement strand
TCTCGGGCATCGGCGGGCTCAGAGCGCCGGCGAGAGCGCGCGGTCGGCGGCGGCGATCTCCTGGGCGACGCGGTCGGCGGCCGGCCGCGCGCCCACGCGGGCGTACCAGCGCGCGAGGGCGGGGTGCCGGTCGAGCGGCGGTCCCTTCAAGCGAAGCGACCACAGCACCGACAGGAAGGCGCCGATATCGGCGACCGAGAAGCTGCCGCAGAAATACTCCCGCTCGCCGAGCTGCTCCTGCAGCCGCTCGTAGAGGCCGAGGAGCGTCGCCTCGCCGCGCGTCGCTTCCGCCTCGCGGAGCCGCTGACGCTCCGGATCGGGATCGGGCGGCGTGGTGCGCTGCATCAGCGCACGCAGCGGCGGCAGCAGGATCTCGTCGGCGGTGAGCTCGATGAGGCGGCAGCGGGCGCGCTCCGCCGCGCCCCTGGGATAGAGTGCCGGCTCCGGATAGGCGTCCTCGAGGTACTCGAGGATGACCGTCGAATCGAAGAGAGTGAGCGGGCCGTCCACCAGCACCGGCACCTGGCCCTTTGGGTTCGATGCCAGCACCATCGGGTGCTTCGGCGAATAGCCCGCCGCCTGGGTGAACGGCACCATCACCCGCTCGAAGCGCAGCCCCTTCTCGTGGAGCGCGATCTCCACCTTGCGGGAGAACAGGCTCAGCGGTCCGGAATAGAGCAGCATCGGAGGCACCTCCTTGCCCAATCTCGCCGGTGTCGTTCCTCTTGGGTCGTTCCTCTTATGTCGTTCCTCTTTTGTTCCGATGAAACCCCACTTTGCCGCTCGCGTCAACCCGGTGGCCGCGCCATTTCTGAGGCATCGAGATCCGGGCGGCAGGAGGAGCAGCATGGCGCGCGTCGTCGGCATCGACCATCTGGTGATCCGGGTCTCCAATTTCGCGCGCTCGAAACGCTTCTACGACGACGTGCTCGGCTTTTTGGGATTCAAGCTCAAGTACGATCTCGACGCCGCCGCCGGCTGGAGCAATGGCAAGACGCTGTTCTGGATCGGCGAGGCCGACGCCGAGGGCAAGAAGCACCCCTTCCGCATCGGCAACATCGGCATCCACCACTACGCCTTCGAGATGGCGCGGCGGCGCGACGTCGACGACCTGCAGGCGTTCCTGCAGAAGAAGCAGGTGACCATCGTCGATCCCGCCGGCGAGTATTACGAGGGCGGCTATTACGCGGTCTATTTCCTCGATCCCGACGGGCTCAAGCTGGAGGCGATGTACTTTCCGCCGGCGCCGAAGAAGGCGAAGAAGAAGCCGCGCGGCGGCACGAAGTAGCGCGACGACCGGCGAAAATGCCGCAGGGCGCGACGCCTCGCCAGCATGCCGCCGACTTGCCGCAGCGGTATCCGGTCCTAACTGAGTCTCGTCGTGGGGGGATCGCGGCCGGATGGGTCACGCTCGGGAGGCGTGGTGGTCGACACGGGGGTTGAGCGGCAGGCACTCCTCTCGACGGTACCGGCGACACGCGCCGAGGAGCGCCGGGCGGCGGGCTTCGTCCTGGTTCTCCTGCTGCTGTTCCTGGCCGCGGCACCCTTCGCGCGCGTGCCGCTGCGGCCGGAGATGGGATTCATCCCGAGCTACCAGTCGGCGCTGGCGATCACCGACCTCATCACCGCGGTGCTGCTGCTCGGCCAGTTCAGCGGCTCGGGCTCGCCGGCGCTGCTGGCGCTAGCCGGCGGCTATCTCTTCACCGCGCTGATGGCGCTCGCTCATGCGCTCAGCTTTCCCGGCCTCTTCTCCGCGACCGGCCTGCTGGGGGCCGGCCCGCAAAGCACGGCCTGGCTCTACATGTTCTGGCATGCCGGCTTTCCCCTGGCGGCGATCGGTTACGCCGCGCTGCGGCGACGCGACGAGAGGCCGTCGCCGCCGCCCGGCGCCGCCGTCATCCTGCTGGCGATTGCCATCGTGCTGGCGCTCGTCGGCCTGCTGACGGCGATCGCCACCGCGGGGCATGACGCGCTTCCCGCCATCATGCGCGCGAGCCATTACACGCCCGCGATGATCTTCGTGGTGTCGACGGTCTGGCTCCTCAGTCTCGCGGCGCTGGTGGCGCTCTGGCGGCGCCGGCCGCGCTCGGTGCTGGACCTCTGGCTCATGGTCGTGATGTGCGCCTGGCTCATGGATGTCGCGCTGAGCGCGGTCCTCAACGCCGGCCGGTTCGATCTCGGCTTCTACCTCGGCCGGCTCTATGGCCTGATGGCGGCGAGCTTCGTCCTCGTGGTGCTGCTGCTGGAGACGCGCACCCTCCATGCGCGGCTCCTGCGCTCACTCGACGCCGAGCGGCAGGAGCGGGAGCGCCGGCTCGACCAGGTGCAGTCGGAATTGATCCATGTCGCCCGCGTCAGCGAGATGGGTCAGATGGTCTCGGCCCTCGTCCACGAGGTGAACCAGCCGCTGACCGCTGTCGGCAACTACATCCACGCCGGCCAGCGCCTCACCGAGCTCGGCGAGGCAGCGAAGGCGCGGATGACGCTGGCGAAGGCCGCCGAGCAGGCCACCCGCGTGACCCAGATCATCCAGCGCCTGCGGGATTTCGTGAAGAAGACGGAGGCCACCAAGCGGAGCGAGAACCTCTCCGCGGTGATCGACGAGGCCTGGTCGCTCGCCGTCATCGGCGCGCAGAACCGCGCCATCGAGGTGAAGCTCGATCTCGATCCCGGGCTTCCTGCGGCGCTCATCGACAAAGTGCAGATTCAGCAGGTGCTGCTCAACCTGATGCGGAACGCGATCGAAGCGTTGGCGGAGAGCGAGCGCCGTCTCATCATCGTCGCCACCACCGCGGCGGCGGACGGCATGATCGAGGTGAGTCTCGCCGACACCGGTCCCGGCCTCGCAGAGGAGGTGCGCGAGAGGTTGTTCCAGCCCTTCGTCACCACCAAGGCCGAGGGCATGGGCATCGGCCTCTCGATCTGCCGCTCGATCGTCGAGGCACACGGCGGAAGACTGTGGGTCACCCCCAACCCCGGCGGCGGCACCGTGTTCCGCTTCACCGTGCCGCGCGCTCCGGCGGTCGAGGAGCCCGTCCGCGGCGTGGCGTGAGGACGGGCACGAGAGCCGCCGGTTCAGGGGATCTCGTAGAGCGTCACCTCATCGGCGATGCCGCGCAGCATGTGGCGCTGCGCCACCGGGTTGAGGCCGGCCTTCTCGAGCAAATGCGCCGAGCCCGCATTCTCCACCACCGGGCCGGTGGCATAGATCGAGCGCGACATGGCGAGGCCCTGGACGCGGGACGCGATGTTGACGGTCTGGCCGAAATAATCCTGCCGGTCGTTCAGCATCACGGCGAGGCAGGGGCCCTCGTGGATGCCGATCTTCAGCAGCAGGTCCTCGCGCCGGCGGCTTTCGTTGAGCTCGCGCATGGCGTCGCGCATGCGGAGCGCGGCGGCGACCGCCTTGTCCGGCGTCGGGAAGGTCGCCATCACCGCGTCGCCGATGGTCTTGACGACCGCGCCCGATTCCGCCGCCACGATGTCGTTGAGGACGCCGAAATGCGCCCGCACCAGGTCGAAGGCGACGAGATCGCCGACCCGCTCGTAGAGCTCGGTCGAACCCTTGAGGTCGGTGAAGAGGAAGGTGAGGCTGGTGATCTTGAGCCGCTGGTCGACGTCGAGCGTGTCGGTGCGATAGATGTCGCGGAAGGTCTGGTTGGTGAGGAGGCGCTTCGCGGTCAGGAACGGCCGGCGCCGGCCCAGCAGCTTGTGCAGCGTGTCGCCGGCAAGCCAGATCGCCGGCAGCACGCGCTCGCTGGTCTGGTTCTCCAGCGAGACCCTGAGCGGGCCCGGCGCCAGCACCATCGTCGCGGTGGAGGCGTGTGCCGTATTGAACACCATCGTCAGATTGCGCCGCTCGCGCGTCGGCTCGCCCTTCACGTCGAGGAACTGCGTGCCGTGGGTGACGGGGTCGAAGACGATGGCGAACTCCGCCGGCAGCTGCAGCGACAGGATCGCCTTGCCGCCCGGCGGCAGCTCGACCGCGTCGAGGGTGATCTCGTCGATGAGGGCGTCGAAATTCTCCGGCAGGTCGACGCCGGAGCTCCAGAAGACCTGCCGGTAGTATTCCGGCATCGAGAGCTGGATCGGATCGTGCGCGGCGATGCGGCGCACGCGCGGGCTGATGGTGAAGGTGACCTCCACCATCTCGTCGAGGGTCGGTTGATAGCCGGCGGCGCAAAGCGCGCAGTGATACTCGTCCTGGTCGACGGCCTTCAGCGAGGTGCCGGCATCGAGCACGCCGCCGCAGCCCGGACAGAGCACGTTCCAGGAGAGCTCGAAGATCCCGAGCCGCGCCGCGTGCAGGAAGGCGCCGATGACCGCCTCCTCGCCGAGCCCGTGCTCCTTGGCGAAGGCGAGGGCGTTGACCCGACAGAGATTGCGATCCCGGCCGTCGCGCACGAGCTGCTCGATGGCGGCGACCGCTGGCGCGTCCGCGGACTGCCGCAGGACGGCGAACAAGGCTTCAGTTTCGTTCATGTATCGAGTCTAGCGCAAAAGCGGGGGCAAGGCATCTGTCCCGGGAGTAACGGAAGGTTGATTGAGGGCAAGGCAGCCATGCTGTCGAGATGGCAGATCGGCGCGCTTCGGGCAGTGAGATGACGGCAAGGTATTGGCGAGGACGCTGGATCGGCTGCGGTGCGCCTGCAAACGCCCGCAAACCCAGTCGCCGCAATGATTGGCGGCGCGCGTGCCATTGCTCAACCGGATTGCCGCGGATCAAGTCCGGCGATGACGACTCTGATGGTTCAGACTTCACCGTAAGGGGTCGTTCTTGTCGCGCGAAAGCGGGAAGCGGTTAGCCGTGCCCTCTCACACCTTCTCGAAATCGATGCGCTCGTCCACCGGCAGGCGCTGGAGGTGGCGGCGGAGGCAGTCGAGGCCCATCTCGATGGCGCCGAGGCGGACCCAGTCGCGGCCGCCGAGGATGCGCGCGCGCCGCGTCGCGGTGCCGCTCTCGGTGGCGATGGCGATGCAGAGGGTGCCGCCGAAATCGATGCGGTCGGCGCCCTCGTCGAGATCGACGAGGACGGCGAGCGCGTGGCTGGCGCCGGACTCGCCGGCCGCCGCGCGCGCCGCCTCCGCGGCGATGTCCGGCGTCAGCGGTCCCGTCACCGGCCCGTCGAGATCGAGGGCGCCGCGAATCTGCTTGAGCTCGCGGGCGACGATGCCGCGGCGGAACACCTTCTCCGCACCCGGCAGATGAGCGATGCGCGCGGCGATCTGGCCGCTGGTGAAGTTCTCTACCACGGCCAGCGAGCCGCCGATCTTCTGCAGCGCCGCCAGGATCACGCCTTCCAGGGTCTGGTCGTCCTCGGCGAGGATGAAGTTGCCGATGCGCCTGCGC
>DATJOK010000016.1:0-13049 GCA_035507155.1 Allostellaceae bacterium | reverse complement strand
GCTCGTGCGCCTCGCGGTGATGGAAGGCGACTTCCACTGGCACAAGCACGACGCCGAGGACGAGTTCTTCCTCGTCCTCGAAGGGGCCCTCACGATCGAGATCGAGGGCCGGGCGCCGGCCCAGCTCTCGCCAGGCCAGGGCGTCGTCATCCCCGCCGGCCTCCGCCACTTCCCTCGCGCCCAAGGCCGCACCGTCGTGCTGCTGGTCGAAAAGGCGACCGTCGAGCCGACCGGCGATTGATCTCGTCTTACCCGGCGGATCGCACCGGGCGTCTCGGCTATCGGCCGATTGCCAGGAAACGGTCGGCGCGCTGGGCCCTGAGCTCGCCTGCGCTCAGCGTCAGCAGCGGCCTCAGCTCGGCCTCGATGGCCTCGCCCACCGCGGCGACCGTCGCGGCCGGGTCCGTGTGCGCGCCGCCGAGCGGCTCGGCGACGATGCGGTCGACGATGCCGAACCCGATCAGGTCCTGGGCGGTGATCTTCATCGCCTTGGCCGCTTCCTCGGCCTTGCCGCCGTCTTTCAGCAGGATCGAGACACAGCCTTCCGGCGAGATCACCGAGTAGATCGCATGCTCCAGCATGAGCACGCGATTGCCGGCGGCGAGCGCGATGGCGCCGCCGGAGCCGCCCTCACCGATGATGCAGGCGACGAGCGGCACCTCGAGGGCGAGGCAGGTGTCGATCGAGCGCGCGATCGCCTCCGCCTGACCGCGCGCCTCGGCATCGATGCCGGGATAGGCGCCGGCGGTGTCGACGAATGTCAGGACGGGGACGCCGAAGCGCTGCGCCAGGTCCATCAGCCGCCGCGTCTTGCGATAGCCCTCGGGTCGCGCCATGCCGAAATTGTGCCGCACGCGGCTCTCGGTGTCGGCGCCCTTCTCCTGGCCCAGCACCACGACAGAGAGGCCGCGGAAGCGGCCGAGCCCGCCGATGATCGCTTGGTCCTCGCCGAAGCTGCGGTCGCCGGCGAGCGGCGTGAAGTCGGTGATGAGGCCTTTGATGAAGTCGGAGGCGTGCGGGCGCTCCGGATGGCGCGCCACCTGCACCTTCTGCCAGGGCGTGAGCTTCTGATAGAGCTGCTTCAGCAGGCGGTCCACCTTCGCCTGCAGCCGCGCTACCTCTTCAGCGATGTTGAGATCGGAGCCGTTGGTGAGATGACGAAGCTCTTCGATCTTGCCTTCGAGCTCCGCCACCGGCTTCTCGAAGTCGAGAAAATGCCGCATGGGGGCCGATCCCTAGCACAGGCCGGGTGGGGATGCCAGCGCCGCCGGCAGGAGCGCAGAGCTCAGGAAGCGACCGCGCGCCGCGCGATGTCGTACCACTCGCGCTGCTCGCGACGCTGGTGGCGCGGGCCCATCTCGATCGCCTGGCAGATCTCGCGGAAGAGCCGTTCGGCCTCGCGCGTCCGCCCGGCCTTCGCCAGCAGCAGTGCGTAGCGGCAGCGCGCCTCCTGGCCCGGGTAATAGGGCTCGAGAGCGGCGTACTCTTCGAGCGCCGCGTCGGTCTTGCCCTGCTCCTCGAGGCTCCGCGCATAGATCAGATGGCCCTCGGGCGAGTGGTATTCGGGGTTCGCCGCCCGGAGCGCGTCGAGCTCGGTCACCGTCTCGGCGTAGCGGCCTTGCGCAAAGTAGGCGCGCGCCAGCCCCAGCATCAGCGAGGGGTCGGTGGCATGGACGCCCACCAGCGTCTCCTGGAAGAGCGCCGTCGCCTCCGCCGCGCGGCCGGTGGCGAGATAGGCCTCGGCGACCGCCGCCTTGTTCTCGGCGGTCGGTGTCATCGCGAGACGGCGCTCCGCCTCGCGCAAATCGCGGCCGGGATCCAGCACGCGGCCCATGCCGGCGGCGGCCCGGCGCGCGCCGCGGCCGCGCAGCAGCTCCGGCAGGATCTCGATCGCGAGATAGCCCAGCATCCCGAGCATCGGGATGAAGATGATGATGTAGAGCCAGTAGAATGGCCGTCCGGTCTTTCCGGCATGGACCGCGCAGGCGATCTGGGCGATCAGCAGCACCAGTCCAGGAAGCGAAAAAAACATCTCTCTTCTTTCGACCGCCGAAGGGCGCGCCATTTCAAGCGGGCTGGCTGGGTTCCGTCAACTGTCCTGGGAGCCGCCGTCGCGCCGCTACTTCTTGCGCGACAGGGGATGATGCGCCTCGACGAGCCGGGCGAGGCGCTGGCGCTCTACATGGGTATAGATCTGGGTCGTCGCAATGTCGGCGTGCCCCAGCATCTCCTGCACGCTGCGCAGGTCGGCGCCGTGGTCGACCAGATGGCTCGCGAAGGCATGCCGCAGCACATGGGGCGAGAGCCGGCCCGGATCGAGGCCCGCCTCTGCCGCCAGCGCCTTCAAGAGCTGGCCGACGCGATGGCGGGTGAGAAAGCCGGGCGCGCTTCGTGACGGGAAGAGCCACGGCGATGTCTTGCCCTCGGCGAGGAAATGCGGACGGCAATCGCGGTAGGCCCTGAGCGCGGCGCGGGCGGGATCGCCGAGCGGTACCAGCCGCTCCTTGCCGCCCTTGCCGCGCACCAGCAGGAAACGCGCATCCTCGCGCGCGGCGGCGAGCGGCAGCCGCACCAGCTCCGAGATCCTGAGCCCGCTCGCATAGAGCAGCTCCAGGATGCAGTGCAGCCTCACTCCTTCCGGTGTCGTGTCGCGGCCGGCGGCGGCGATCAGCGCCGCGATCTCGTCCTCGCCGAGCGTCTTCGGCAGCGGCCGGCCCGGGCGCGGGCCGTCGAGGCCGAGCGTCGGATCGTCGCGGCGCACGCCGTCCACCACCAGGAAGCGGTAGAACTGCCGGAGCGCCGAGAGCCTGCGTGCGACGCTGCGCGGCGCGAGGTCCGCCCGCGCGAGCGTGCCGAGATAGCGGCGGAGATCCCGCGCGCCGGCGGCGTCGATCGTCGATCCGCCGCGGGCGAGGACGCCGCCGAGATGCTCGAGGTCGCTGCGATAGGCCTCGATCGTCAGCGGCGCGGCGCCGCGCTCCGCGGCGAGCATCTCCAGGAACGCCTCGACGTGCCGGCCTGCCGATGCCTGCCGCTTGGAGACGCGCCGCGCGGCGGTTGCCATCGCTAGAGCCCGGCGTCGAGCGCCGCCTCGAGCGCCAGGTGGCGTGCGTCCGCCTCGAGACCGACGGCACGCAGCCTTGTCACCGCCTCGGCGATGACGTCGGGCTCGGTGCTGAGGCGGCCGCCGACCTGCGCCATCAGCAGCGTGTCGAGAACGGTCTCGCCGAGACGGTGATTGGCGGCGGCATCGCGGCCGCCGAACCATACGGCGACGTTCGGCAGCGGTGGCGCCGGCGTCGGCGGCAGCGCCACCAGCAGCGACCAGTCGGCGATGGTCACCGGCTCGCCCGCGGCCGCCAGCAGCGCCGCCGTCAGCAGGAACTTGCCCGGATCGGGCTGGCCGTCCTTTGGCAGCATGCCGCCGAGGATGCCCTTGAGGCCGTCCTTCGGCCAGGCGGGGCCGTTGTTGCCGGCGGCGATCCGCGCCAGCGGCAGCAGCTGTCCCTGGCCGTTGGCGTCCATGAGCTGGCCCCAGCGCGCCGCCTCTGTCGGATGATCGGTGGCGTAGAGCACGCGCGCCGCCAGCGGCGCAAACCAGTCGAGATCGGGGGTCGCCGGGATCTCCAGGACGATCGGCGCCACCAGCCGGGCGGTCACCGGAAGCTCGCCGCGCTTGGCGCCGGCCTGCAGCAGCGCCTGAAGCACCTCGGCGCGTGCCGCCGGCACCGTCTCCTGCTTGGCGGTGGTGTAGAGCAGCGCGCGGGCGCGCGGATTGTCGTTCGCCTGCTTCAGCGCCGTCTTCGCCTCGTCGGGCTTGAAGGTGATCTCGGTGTAGAGGAGGCCGAGCTCGTCGAGCGGCAGCGCGCCCAGCGCCGCGGCGCGCTCCGCCGCCGGCAGCCGGCGATCGTTCGGGATGTTGGCGTTGGTGGCCCATTCGTGCAGCACCGCGGGATCCGCCGCCTGCAATGCATCCGCCGGCAGCGGCAGCTTCGCGGCGGCGAGCAGCGCCACCCGGATCGGCGTCGGATCCGGCATGCGGTCGATCTTCGCCGCATGGCCACCCACCGCATCGATCAGCGTGTCGAAGAGCTGGTCGCGCGGCACCTTGCGTTCGCGCAGCAGGCTGAGGCCGAGCTGCGCCTTCGCCTCGTCGCCCTGCAGCGCCTGGCAGGCGATCTCGGCGCGATCCCACCAGACATCCTGATAGCGGCCGATGACGCTCGACACCTGCTTGCAGGCGCTCTCCGCGTCGTTGTTGATGAGGGGAAGATCGACGCGCAGGCGATCCAGCTTCTCCTGATCGCCCTTCCACGGCAGACGGTCCATGAGGGCGAGCGCGGCGTCGGCCTGGCCGAGCGCCACCATGCGCTCGAGCCGGACCGCCACCAGGCCGGGCCCGTCCGGCGGATCGTTGCCGCCGGGAGCGAGCGCGTTGCTGAGCAGCAGCCGGCGCGTCAGGTCCTGCAGCGCGGGCGAGGCGGTGGGCTGCACGAGCGGCAGCGCCGCCACCACGTAGCTGCGTGGCGTACCCTGCCAGAGCGTATCGGGGAAGGCACCATCGGCGGTGCCGAGCGTGCCGAACCAGGCGGTGTCCACCGGTGCCAGGGGCGTCGCCTGCACGCCGCTCGGCAGCGTTTCGCCGCCGCCGGCGCTGGTATCGGGCGCGGGCGCCTGCGGTGCCGGCGCAGGCTGTGCCGCGGGTGGCGGCACCAGCCGCACCGGCGGTCCGATCTGTGCGAGAGCCGGGCCCGGCAGCAGAGCCAGAGCGACGACGAGGACGGCGTATGCGGTCGAGGCTAGGCTCGCGACTCGTGTCTCACTTCGGGAAGCGGGCATCGGGAAGCACCCGTTCGATCGGCTGGTTCGGCGCCGGAATGTCCCATACCGCCAGCACGGCGGCGCCGGCGGCAATGAGGACCACCACCGCCGCGACTACGATCAAGGCCACCTTTACCATTTCGTCCCTTTTATTCCTCGCGCGCTGCCGTGTTTTCTCGGGCGACTCGGCTCTGGCGCCGGTTGACCGCCGCGCGCCGCTCTATGCTAGGGTGCGCGACTCGTCGGGGCGCCGACAGTCTATCGGCGCGACCCCACGGATTCAACGATAGCACCGTCTTAATTGCACGATCGCAACGCCATGGCCGCGCCACAATTGCAAGTTCCGAAGACGATTGTCCTGGTCGGTCTGATGGGGGCCGGCAAGACCAATATCGGTCGTCGGCTGGCGCAGCGCCTGGGCCTCCCCTTCGTCGACGCCGACGCCGAGATCGAGGCGGCGGCGGGCGAGACCATCGAGGAGATCTTCGAGCATCGCGGCGAGGCGGCGTTCCGCGACGGCGAGCGCCGCGTCATCGCGCGGCTCCTCGACGGCCCGATTCACGTGCTCGCCACCGGCGGCGGCGCTTTCCTCGATCCCGACACGCGGCGCCTCATCCGCGAGCGCGGCATCTCGGTCTGGCTGCGCGCCGATCTCGAGCTGCTGCTGGTGCGGGTGTCGCGGCGGAACAATCGTCCGCTTCTGAAGCGCGGCGATCACCGCGAGACCCTGACCCGTCTCATCGAGCAACGCTACCCGGTCTACGCCCAGGCGGAGATCACCGTCGATACGGTCGATGGCCCGCCGGAGGCGACGCTGGAGAAGGTGATGGCGGCGCTCGGCGATCATCTCGCGCCCAGCGTGGCGGCCGCCGGCGAGACGGCGCGATGAGCGGTCCCGACACCATCCGCGTGGCGCTCGGCGCCCGCAGCTACGACATCCATGTGGGATCGGGTCTCATTGCCGCCGCCGGCAGACATCTGGCGCCGCTCGCCGGCAAGCGCCGCGTGATCGTCGTCACCGACGAGACGGTGGCGCGGCTGCATCTGCCGGCGCTCGTCGCGAGCCTCGATGGCGCTGGCGTCGGCCATGCCAGCGTCGTGGTGCCGCCGGGCGAGGGCACGAAGGATTTCGCTCACTATGCGCGCGTCGCCGAGGAGATCCTGGCGCTCGGCATCGAGCGGAAGACGCTGATCGTGGCGCTGGGCGGCGGCATGGTCGGCGATCTCGCGGGCTTCGTCGCGGCGACGCTGCTGCGCGGCATCGACTACGTGCAGATCCCGACGACGCTGCTGGCGCAGGTCGACAGCTCTGTCGGCGGCAAGACCGCCATCAACTCGGCGCACGGCAAGAACCTGGTGGGCGCCTTCCATCAGCCGGCGCTGGTGCTTGCCGATGTCGATGCGCTGGCGACACTGCCGCGCCGCGAGCTGCTGGCCGGCTATGCGGAGGTGGTGAAGTACGGCCTGATCCGCGACCGCGGCTTCTACGAGTGGCTGGAGGGCGCCGGCCGGGCGCTGGTGGACGGCGACGCGGCGCTCCGCACGCGCGCGGTCGCGGAGAGCTGCCGGCACAAGGCGGCGGTGGTCGCCACCGACGAGCGCGAGACCGGCGAGCGGGCACTCCTCAATTTCGGGCACACCTTCGGCCATGCTCTGGAGGCGGAGATCGGCTACGGGCCGGAGCTGCTGCACGGCGAAGCGGTGGCGCTTGGCATGGTGCTCGCCTTCGACTTCTCCGTGCGGCTCGGCCATGCGAGCGGCCAGAGCGCCGAGCGCGTGCGGCGCCACCTCGCCGCCGTTGGCCTGCCGGTCTCGCTCGCGAGCATTCCCGGCCGCCGTTTCGCCGCCGATCGGCTGGTCGCGCATATGCGGCGCGACAAGAAGGTGCAGGACGGGCGTCTCACGTTCATCCTGCCGCGGGAGATCGGCGACGTTTTCGTCACGCGCGACGTGCCCGAGGCGGCCGTTCGAGACTTCCTGGCGGCTTCCGGTTAACTGCCCGATCGCCGGGCAGCGGCGCGAAAGCGCTGGCGCGGGCTCGGTTGTCCCACTAGATATCGGACATGCCTCTCTCAGCCCCCGCTCCCCGCGAGCATATCCACACCCGCCAGATCGAGTGCCGCGGCTATCGCCGCGAGGACGGACTCTGGGACATCGAAGCGCATCTGACCGACGTCAAGACCTACAGCTTCGAGAGCGACTGGCGCGGCACCATGACGCCGGGCACGCCGGTCCATGACATGTGGATGCGGCTCACCGTGGATGACGATTTCATCATCCGCGCCGTCGAGGCGGTGACCGATGCCAGCCCCTATCAGCTCTGTCCGGAAGTGACGGTGAATTATCAACGCCTGGTCGGCCTCTCGATCAGGCCGGGCTTCATTCAGAAGGTGCGCGAGCTCTTGGGCGGGACGGAGGGCTGCACGCATCTGGTGGAGCTGCTCAACCCTCTCGCCACCACCTGCTTCCAGACCATCTTCCCCTACCGCCACCGGCATCAGCGCGAGAATACCCGCGATCCGTCTAAGCCGGCGCGCCGCCCGCGTCTTCTCGACACCTGCTATGCCTATGCGACCGACGGCAAGCTGGTGAAGCGCTATTGGCCGGAGTTCTATACCGGCAGCTGAGCCTCCACCCCGTGCCCGGCGCGGCGGTGGCCGTCCTCGGTGGCGGCGACGCGGAAGTAGTCCATCACATAGACGCGGATGGCTGCGGTCAGGCTCGAGGCGGCGCGACCGCGATCGATCTCGGTGACCAGCATGTGCACCGTCTTGCCTTCCCGCGCGCAGATCTCGCGCAGCGCGCCCCACATCTGCGGCTCGAGGCGGATGCTCGTGCGGCGCCCGGCGACGGTCACGTTGCCGCTCACCAGCGTCGAATCCCGAGTAACGGAGTAGGACTGATCCGTGGCCCTGCGCTCTCCCTCGTACAAAGCTTCCTGCTGTTTCGTGGCTGTCGTCTGTGTTGTCGTTGAGGAGGTCATGCCCTTTAACCCAGCGGTCTGTTCGGAATACCTACGAGGGCATTTATGGCAAACTTCCACGCCTTCAACCAGAGAGAGCAGTGTAACTTTTGGAACCCCTCTAGGTTGAATGGACGATCGCGCAAAAGGCTTGGGAATTCAGGGTTGCCCACAGCGTTGACGGGGGTCTGGGGTGGGCGCCTACCGGGTCTCCCCGGGCGCCTGCGTGACCAAGCTCAAGGCGTGGATATCGCTCGCCATTTCATCGCTCAGCACGCTGTAGACAAGGCGCTGCCGCTCGAGCCGGGTCTTGCCTCGGAACGCGTCGCTGACGATCGCTACCCGGAAGTGCGTTTCCCCATTTGGCCTAGCGCCCGCATGTCCCTTGTGGCGATGGGATTCATCCACAATTTCCAGGCGGGAGGGCTGCAGGGCGGCGGTGAGTTTGGCGCGAATTTGGCTGGCGACACGCATTGAGGAGCTCTTCGGGAATTCCGATCTAACTTGGAGAGGGTGGGCCTGCTGTCAAGCCGACAGGCGTGACGGCGCGCGTTGCTGCACTGCGCTCACCTGCTTGTCTTGCCTCCGGAGCCTCTCCATACTGTGAGAATGCGGCCTTTTTCCATCGAATCCTCGGCCCGATCGGCCGAGAACCCGGCGCTTCGGCCTTGCGACCACCCCGGTTGCGCGGCCGCGGGGGATTACCGCGCCCCGCGCTCGAAGTCCGAGCTCGATGCCTTCTACTGGTTTTGCCTCGATCACGTCCGCGCCTATAATGCGGCC
Organism: Allostellaceae bacterium; assembly: GCA_035507155.1. Lineage (GTDB taxonomy): Bacteria > Pseudomonadota > Alphaproteobacteria > ATCC43930 > CGMCC-115725 > DASZHJ01. Next base: position 4,483 of record DATJOK010000016.1, on the reverse strand, counting down.
TGGAACTACTATGCCGGCATGAGCGAGGCGGAGATCGAGGCCGAGATTCGCTCCGACACCGTGTGGCAGCGACCGACCTGGCCGCTCGGCAGCCGCGTCGGCGCCCGCTTCGAGCCGCGCTGGCATGATTACGGGCTATTCGACGACGAGGACGGCGGCGCCAAGCCCCGCGAGCGCAAGCGGCCTCTCACTGCCGAGGAGGAGGCGCTGGCGGTCTTCGAGCTGACGCCGCCGCTCACCTTCTCGCGGCTCAAGGCCCGCTACAAGGAGCTCGTGAAGCGCCATCATCCGGACTCCCACGGCGGCGACAAGGCGGCCGAGGAGAAGCTCAAGGTGATCAACCAAGCCTACGCCACGCTCAAGGCCAGCTACTTCCCCGGGACCTGACACGGCAACAGCCACCCCCTCTCGCTCAAGGACACGCCCATTCCGATGACTTCGGCTCAGACTTCCAACGGCTCGGCGGAGACGCCGATCGACCGCCCGGACATCACCGTCTCGGTGCGGCAGACCTTCGGCATCGACAGCGATCTGCAGGTGCCTGCCTTCAGCAAATCCAGCGAGCACGTCCCCGATCTCGACGAGGCCTATCGCTTCGATCGCGACACGACGCTCGCGATCCTCGCCGGCTTCGCCTACAACCGGCGCGTCATGGTGCAGGGCTACCACGGCACCGGCAAGTCGACCCACATCGAGCAGGTGGCGGCGCGCCTCAACTGGCCCTGCATCCGCGTCAATCTCGACAGCCACATCAGCCGCATCGATCTCGTCGGCAAGGACGCGATCGTGCTGCGCGACGGCCGCCAGGTGACCGAGTTCCGCGAGGGCCTGCTGCCCTGGGCGCTGCAGCATCCGACCGCGCTTGTGTTCGACGAGTATGATGCCGGCCGGCCCGACGTGATGTTCGTGATCCAGCGCGTGCTCGAAGTCGAGGGCAAGCTCACGCTCCTCGACCAGAACCGCGTGATCCGCCCGCATCCGGCATTCCGCCTGTTCGCCACCGCCAACACGGTGGGCCTCGGCGACACCAGCGGCCTCTATCACGGGACCCAGCAGATCAACCAGGGTCAGATGGACCGCTGGAACATCGTGGCGACGCTCAATTATCTGCCGCACGACGCCGAGGTGGAGATCGTGCTGGCGAAGGCGCCGAGCTACGACAGCGACGACGGGCGCCGCACGGTGAGCGCGATGGTGGCGCTCGCCGACCTCACCCGCTCCGGCTTCATCAACGGCGACATCTCGACTGTCATGTCGCCGCGCACGGTGATCACCTGGGCAGAGAACGCGCGCATCTTCAACGACATCTCCTTCGCCTTCCGGGTCACCTTCCTCAACAAGTGCGACGAGCTGGAGCGGCCGACGGTGGCGGAATACTACCAGCGCTGCTTCGGCACCGAGCTCAAGGAGACCGGGGTCCAGGCCACCCTCGTCTGAGGCGAACAAGTCGATGGCCGAGCCGCCGTCACCGATCGAGATCTTCAAGCGCTCGACGACCGCCACGCTCAGGGCGATCGCCGAGCGCGACGACGTGACCGTGAGCTACGGTCCCGAGCCGCCGGGCCTCGCCGGTCCGCGCGCGCGGCTGCCGACGCCGCCGCGTGATCTCTCCCAGCAGGAGGCGGCGCAGGTGCGTGGCGCCGCCGACGCGCTGGCGCTCCGTCTCAAGCATCACGATGCCGCGCTCCACGCGCGCCGGGTGCCGCAGGGCGAGATGGCTCGGGCGATCTTCGAGGGCGTGGAGCAGGCGCGGGTCGAGGCGCTGGGCTCGCGCAACATGGCCGGCGTCGCCGGCAACCTCGCCGCCATGCTCGAGGCGCGCTATCGCCGGCAGGGCTACGACCGGCTCTCCGAGCGCAACGAGGGGACGCTCGCCGAGGCGGTCAGGCTCCTGACCCGCGAGCAGCTCACCGGCGCGCTGCCGCCGCCCGCGGCGCAGAAGCTGGTGGAGCTCTGGCGCCCCTGGCTCGAGGGCCGCATCGGCCGCGATCTCCGCGAGCTCGACCGTCACGTCGCCGATCAGGAGGGCTACGCCAAGGCGGCGCGCAAGCTGATCCAGGACCTCGATCTTGATCTGGGCGACGCCGAGGCCTCCGGGGAGAGCGACGAGAAGGAAGGCGAGGGCGAGGACACCTCCGACGCCGAGAGCCAGAGCGAGGCCGGCGAGGGCTCGGTCTCCGGCGCCCAGAGCGCGCTCGAGGCCGGCGTTCCCGAAAAGCAGGAGGAGGGCGATCCCTCCGGCGCCGACGAGGTGCAGGGCGAGCTGATGCCCGGCGCCGGCGACGAGGATCCCGGCCGTCCGGGCCGGCCCGGCGTCATGCCGCGCAACAGCGCCGGCGCCGACGATCCCACGGCCTACCGCGCCTTCACCACCCAGTACGACGAGGTGGTGGAGGCCAACGATCTCTGCGACAGCGAGGAGCTCACTCGGCTCCGCGGGCTGCTCGATCAGCAGATCGCCCATCTCCAGAGCGTGATCGCGCGGCTCGCCAACCGGCTGCAGCGGCGGCTCCTCGCCAAGCAGACGCGCGCCTGGGAGTTCGATCTCGAGGAGGGGATCCTCGACCCGGCGCGTCTCTCCCGCGTCGTCGTCAACCCCGCCTATCCGCTTTCCTACAAGCGCGAGCTCGAGACCGACTTCCGCGACACGGTGGTGACGCTGCTGATCGACAATTCCGGCTCCATGCGCGGCCGGCCGATCACCGTCGCCGCGATGAGCGCCGACATCCTGGCGCGCACGCTGGAGCGCTGCGGCGTCAAGGTGGAGATCCTGGGCTTCACCACCCGGGCCTGGAAGGGCGGCCAGTCGCGCGAGCAGTGGATCGGCGCCGGCAAGACGCCGAACCCCGGCCGGCTCAACGACCTCCGCCACATCATCTACAAATCCGCCGACGCGCCGTGGCGGCGCGCGCGGCGCAGCCTCGGCCTGATGCTGCGCGAGGGCATCCTCAAGGAGAACATCGACGGCGAGGCGCTGCTCTGGGCGCACAATCGCCTGATCGCGCGGAACGAGCAGCGCCGCATCCTGATGGTGATCTCCGACGGCGCGCCGGTCGATGACTCGACGCTCTCGGTCAATCCCGGCAACTATCTCGAGAAGCATCTCCGCCAGGTGATCGACGAGATCGAGCATCGTTCGCCCGTCGAGCTGGTGGCGATCGGCATCGGCCACGACGTCACGCGCTACTACCGGCGCGCGGTCACCATCGTCGACGCCGAGCAGCTCGGCGGTACCATGCTGGAGAAGCTCGCCGAGCTCTTCGACGAGGATTCGCCCACCCGCGTCGCCGCCGTCTCGCCGGCGCGGCAGCGGATGCACTGAGGCGAGCAGCCGCCCTCGGCTTCTGAGGGGTAATCGCGTGGAACGCTACGGAGCCGGTCAGATCGTCGTCGCGGAGTACGATCCTCTTTGGCCGGTGATGTTCGAACAAGAGCGGGTGCGGCTCGTCAGCGCTCTCGGGCCAATGGTGCTCGTGATCGAGCACGTCGGCAGCACCGCGGTGCCGGGTCTCGCGGCGAAGCCGATCATCGATCTGCTGGTCGGCGTCGAGAGCCTCGCGGCGGCGCGGTCGCGCGCTATCGAGCCGCTGGTGGCATTGGGCTACGCCTATCTGCCGGAATACGCGTCATGGCTGCCGGACGAGCTCTTCTTCCGCAAGGGCGTTCCCTGGACGCATCACGTCCACATCATGGAGCCCTCCGGCCCGCGCTGGCGGAACCGGCTGCTGTTCCGCGATTACCTGCGCGCTCATCCGGAAGCGGCCCAAGCCTATGCGACGCTGAAGCGCAATCTCGCCGCGGTACTCAAGGACGATATCGCTGCCTATCGAGGCGCCAAGGACGATTTCGTCGCCGAGGTGATGGCACGCGCGCGCGAAGACTCGGGGCTGGATCGATAGCGTGCGTCCTCCGAGACGCGCCCTTCGGGCGCTCCTGAGGATGCGGCGCTTTCTTTGTGCCACCCTCGATTTTCTCACCCTGAGGAGCGCGCGGCAGCGCGCGTCTCGAAGGGTGCAAGATGCCTCCGCACCGCCCCTCACGCTACCGGCTGCGCCTAGAGCCCGTGGCTCTTGAGCCAGGCGAGCATCCGCTTCCAGCCGTTCTTCGCCGGGCCCCCTCGGTAGCTCGGCCGGTAGTCGGCGTTGAAGGCCAGCGGTGTATCCGGATAGATCACGATCTCGCAAGGCATGTGGGCGGATTTGAGCTTCGCCTGCATCTCCTGGATCTGCGGTGCGGGAATGCCGGGATCGGCGCCGCCATAGAGGCCGAGCACGGGTGCGTTGACATCGCTCGCGAGATCGAGCGGGCCCAGCGGCGTAATCGGAGAATTGCGACAATCGCCTGATGCCTGGGGCTTGACGGCGAGGCGGCGCCTGCGGCTTGCTTCGCAGCCAAAGACGAACAGAGGGAGGAGCATATGGCCGAGACTCGACGCTGGAAGCACCGTCCGGCGGGATCCACCTGGGGCGATTTCGGCCCCGAC
>DATJOK010000015.1:0-7343 GCA_035507155.1 Allostellaceae bacterium | reverse complement strand
GAGCGCCACTGGGAGCGCCTCATCGCGCTCTATCGGCGCCGGCTGGGATGAGACCGCAATAAGCCCTCTCCACCGCGGCTTTCTCCAGCTCTCGTTTCACTCCGCCGGCATCGGCGCGAGCGTCGCGCGGCCGCTGACGCGTTTCTCCACCGCCCGCAGCAGCACGTAGAAGACCGGCGTCAGGAAGAGGCCGAAGAAGGTGACGCCGAGCATGCCCGAGAAGACGGCGACGCCCATGGCGTGGCGCATCTCGGCGCCGGCGCCGGTCGAGGTCACCAGCGGCACCACGCCCATGATGAAGGCGAAGGAGGTCATCAGGATCGGCCGCAGCCGGAGCCGTGCCGCCTCGATCGCCGCCTCGACGGTGCTCTTGCCGTGCATCTCGATCTCGTGGGCGAATTCCACGATCAGGATCGCGTTCTTGCAGGCGAGGCCCACCAGCACGAAGAGACCGATCTGGGTGAAGATGTTGTTGTCGCCGCCGCTGATCCAGACGCCCGTGATCGCCGAGAACAGGCACATCGGCACGATCAGGATGATGGCGAGCGGCAGGATCAGGCTCTCGTATTTCGCCGCCAGCACCAGGAAGACGAGGAGCACGCAGATCGGGAAGACGATGATCGCGGTATTGCCGGCGATCTCCTGCTGGAAGGTGAGCTCGGTCCACTCGTACTGCATGCCCTGCGGCAGCGTCTCCCTGAGGATCTTGGCGATCGCCTGCTGCGCCTGGCCGCTGGAATAGCCGGGCGCCGGGCCGCCGTTGAGGTCGGCGGAGCGGAAGCCGTTGTAGCGCATCGCGCTCTCCGGCCCGGTGGTGTCGGAGATCTGCACCATGGCGCCGAGCGGCACCATCTCGCCGGCATTGTTGCGCGTCCGCAGGCGGAGGATGTCCTCGGGCCGCGAGCGGAACTCCTTGTCGGCCTCGGCGATCACCTGGTAGGTGCGGCCGAACTTGTTGAAGTCGTTGACGTAGAGCGAGCCCAGATAGATCTGCAGGGCGTCGAACACATCCTGGACGTTGACGCCGAGCTGGCGCGCCTTGGTGCGGTCGAGATCGACGTAGAGCTGCGGCACGTTGATCTCGTAGCTGGTGAAGATGCCGGCAAGCGCCGGATTGGCCCGCGCCTTCGCGACCACCTGCTGCATCACCCGGTCGAGCGCCTCATAGCCGAGATCGCCGCGATCCTCCACCTGCAGCTTGAAGCCGCCGATGGTGCCGAGCCCCTGCACCGGCGGCGGTGGGAAGATGGCGATGAAGGCGTCCTTGATGCCGTTGTACTTCGCCTGCAGCTTCTGCGAGATGGCGAAGCCCGAGAGGCCGGGCGTGGTGCGCTGGTCGAAGGGCTTCAAGGTCACGAAGACGATGCCCGAGCTCGAGCTGTTGATGAAGCCGTTGATCGAGAGGCCGGGGAAGGCGACGGCGCTCTCGACGCCCGGCTCCTTGAGCGCGATGTCGGACATCTCGCGGATGATCGCCTCGGTGCGGTCGAGGGTCGCGCCGTCGGGGAGCTTGGCGAAGCTGACGAGATACTGCTTGTCCTGCACCGGCACGAAGCCCGGCGGCACCTGCTGGAAGGCGAAGTAGGTGCCGCCCAGCAGCAGCGCATAGATGCCGAGCGCCAGCGCCTTGTGGCGGAGCGTGCCGTTGACGCCGCGGCCGTAGCCCCCGGAGCTCCGCTGGAAGAAGCGGTTGAAAACGCGGAAGAAGCCGCCGAACGCGAAGTCCACCACCCGGGTGAGGCGATCCTTGGGCGCGCCATGGCCCTTGAGAAGCAGGGCGGCCAGCGCCGGACTCAGGGTCAGCGAGTTGAAGGCGGAGATGACCGTCGAGAAGGCGATGGTGAGGGCGAACTGGCGATAGAACTGGCCGGTCAAGCCGGTGATGAAGGCGATCGGCACGAAGACGGCGCAGAGCACCAGGGTGATGGCGATGATCGGGCTCGTCACCTCGCCCATCGCCTTGATCGCGGCGTCGCGCGGCGTGAGGCCGGCCTCGATGCTGCGCTCGACGTTCTCCACCACCACGATGGCGTCGTCCACCACGATGCCGATCGCCAGCACCAGGCCGAAGAGCGAGAGCGCGTTGATCGAGAAGCCGAAGGCGTACATCACCGCGAAGGTGCCGACGATCGACACCGGCACCGCCGCCAGCGGGATGACCGAGGCGCGCCAGGTCTGCAGGAAGACGATCACCACCAGCACGACGAGCGCGAGCGCCTCCAGCAGCGTGTGCACCACCGCCTCGATCGAGCCCCGCACGAAGATGGTAGGGTCGTAGACGACGGAATAATCGACGCCGTCGGGGAAGTTCTGCTTCAGCTCCGCCATGGTCTTGCGGACCTGGTTGGAGATCTCGATGGCGTTGGAGCCCGGGGACTGGAAGATCGGGATGGCGACCGCCGACTTGTTGTCGAGGAGCGAGCGGAGGCCATACTCGGCGGCGTCGATCTCGACGCGCGCCACGTCCTTGAGCCGGGTGACGGCGCCGTCGGCGTCGCGCTTCACGATCATCTCGCCGAATTCCCCGGCGTCGGTGAGGCGGCCCTGCACGTTGATGGGAAGCTGCAGCTCGACGCCCCTCTGGTAGGGCGGGCCACCGATCACGCCGGCGGAGACCTGGACGTTCTGGCTGCGCACCGCTGCCACCACGTCGTCGGGGGTGAGGCCGCGCTCGGCCACCTTCTGCGGGTTGAGCCAGATCCGCATGGCGTAGTCGCCGGAGCCGTAGAGCTGGACGCTGCCGACGCCGGGGATCTTCGCCAGCTGATCCTTGACGTTGAGCACCGCGTAGTTGCGCAGATAGAGCATGTCGTAGCGGCCGTTCGGCGAGGTCAGGTGCACGACCATCGTCAGGTCCGGCGAGCTCTTGGTGGTGGTGACGCCGAGGTTGCGGGTGACGTCGGGGAGCCGCGGCAGCGCCTGGTTCACCCGGTTCTGCACCAGCTGCTGGGCGAGGTTCGGGTCCATGCCCAGCTTGAAGGTGATGGTGAGGGTGAGGTTCCCGTCCGAGGCCGCCTGCGAGAACATGTAGAGCATGCCCTCGGTGCCGTTGATCTGCTCCTCGAGCGGAGAGGCCACGGTCTCGGCGATCACCTTGGGATTGGCGCCGGGGAACTGCGCCTTCACCACCACGGTGGGCGGCACCACCTCCGGATATTCCGACACCGGCAGCTGCAGCAGCGCCACCAGCCCGGCGAGGAAGATGACGACGGAGATGACGCCGGCAAAGATCGGCCGGTCGATGAAGAACTTGGAAAGGTTCATGGGACGCGTTCCCGGCGCCGCGGCGCCTCAGTTGCTGGCCGTCGTCTGCTTCGCCTCGGTGGGCTCGACGACGGCGTCCGGGCGGACATGCTGGATGCCGTCGACGATCACCCGGTCGCCGGCCTCGACCCCTTTGAGGGCGATGCGGTCGCCGCGCACGGATTTCCCGAGCTCGACCTCGCGATAGGCGACCTTGTTGCCGGCGCCCACCACGTAGACGAACTTCTTGCTCTGGTCGAAGCTCACGGCGCGGTCGGGGACCAGCAGCGCGTCCTGCTCGCTCGCCTCGGCGAGCCGCACCGAGACGAACATGCCGGGCACCAGCGTGCCGTCGGGATTGTCGAACTTGGCGCGGGCGCGGATGGTGCCGGTGGCGGTCTCGATCCGATTGTCGAAGCTGTAGATGTGGCCGCGATAGACGCGGTCGCTGTCGCCGATCAGCGACAGCTCGACCGGGATCAGCCGCTCGTCGGCGCGCCGCTTCGCCACCGCGCGGACGCTCTCAACATAAGTGAGCTCGTCGACGTCGAAATCCGCATAGACGGCGTCGTCGGCGACGATGGTGGTGAGGAGCGGCGCGTTCGGCCCCGGCTGCACCAGATTGCCGACGGTGATCTCCGCATGGCTGGCGCGGCCGGAGATCGGCGCCTTCACATAGGCGTGGTCGAGATCGATCTCCGCCTGCTTCAGCGTCGCGGCGGCGGCATCGACGTTGGCGGTGGCGACGCGGAATTCGTTGGCGCGGCCGTCATAGGTGGTCTGGGCGATCGCCTGGGCCTTCAGCATGCCGGCGGCGCGGTCGAGCTCGATCTTGGCGAGGTTGGCATTGGCCTGTGCCGAGGCCACCTGCGCCTTCGCGTGCTCGACCGCTGCCTCGTAAGGGCGCGGATCGATGACGAAGAGGACGTCGCCGGCCTTCACTGTCTGGCCGTCCTCGAAGCGCACCTCGGTGATGCGGCCGCCGACCTCGGGCCGGATCGCCGCGGAATCGACCGCATGCAGGCGGCCGGAGAACTCCGACCACACCCGCACCTTCCGCGGCTCGAGGGTGCGCACGGTGACCGGGATGGCGGGCATCGTCGCCGGCGCCGCCGCCTTGGCGTTCTGGCTCAAGAGCTCCGGCGACCATCTCCAATAGGCGCCGCCGGCGGCAAGAGCAGCGATCGCCGCCACTAATATAAGGTATCGGCCTCCGCGGCTGGACCTCATGGCTATAAATTCCCCACTACTTTCAGGCTCTTCCCGCACCCGCGAAGGGCGCCCCGATGATATCGGCGCTTGATTTCCACGGCACAAGTACCCACCTCCGGGTAAGTGTGGAAAACCACCGGGGCTCACAAAATGGTGAAGGCAGAATCGCGCAAGCAGTACAGCTGCGGTCTCGAGGCGGCGCTCGAGGTGGTCGGCGGCAAATGGAAGGTGCTGATCCTCTGGCCGCTGCATCTGGGGCCGCACCGCTTCGGCGAGCTGCGCCGCAAGATCCCGGGCATCAGCGAGAAGATGCTGATCCAGCACCTGAAGGAGATGGAGGCGGACGGCATCGTGACGCGGAAGGACTATAGGGAGGTTCCGCCGCGGGTCGAGTACTCGCTCACCAGCTTCGGCGTCTCGCTCTGCGATGCGCTGGCGCCGCTCTGCGAATGGGGCCAGGCGCACATGGAGCGGATCGAGGCCTGCAGCGCGGAGCACGAGGCGAAGCGGCTGAAGGCGATCGCCTGACCCCCTTATCCCCGCGGTAATTGCGGCGTGCTGCCGCATCTGGAAGACTGGACGCCTCACCGCTGGAGCCAGGCCATGCCCGAGGGAAGCGCCACCCGAAGAGTCCGCGGCTACTGCGCGCTCTGCCGCTCACGATGCGGCTGCGTCTCGGTGGTGGAGAACGGCCGCCTCGTCGCCGTCGAGGCGGATCCCGAGCATCCCACCGGCAGCGCGCTCTGCATCAAGGGCCGTGCGGCGCCGGAGCTGGTCTACAGCGGCGACCGTCTGCTCCATCCGCTGAGGCGCACCCGGCCGAAGAGCGATCCCGATCCCGGCTGGCAGCGGATCAGCTGGGAAGAGGCGCTCTCCACCGCCGCGCGCGAGCTCAACCGGCTGCGCGCCGAGAGCGGCGCCGAGAGCGTCGCCTTCGCGGTGACCTCGCCCAGCGCCACCGGACTCTCCGACAGCGCGCTCTGGATCGAGCGGTTCATGAACGCGTTCGGCAGCCCGAACCGGGTCAACTCCACCGAGCTCTGCAACTGGCACAAGGATCACGCCCGCGCCTACACCTTCGGCGTCGGCGTGACGACGCCGGATTTCGCCAACACCGGCTGCCTCCTGCTCTGGGGCCACAATCCCAGCGCCTCGTGGCTGGCGCACGCGACCAGCGCCGCGGGGGCGAGATCGCGCGGCGCCAAGCTCATCGTGGTCGACCCGCGCCAGGCCGGCCTCGCCAGCCGGGCCGATCTCTGGCTCCGCGTCCGGCCCGGCACCGACGGCGCGCTGGCGCTCGGCGTTGCCGGCGTGATGTTGGAGCAAGGCTGGTACGACAGCGAGTTCCTGCGTCGGTGGAGCAACGGGCCGCTGCTGGTGCATCCGAAGACCGGCCGTTTCCTCACCGCGGCGGATCTCTCCGCCGACGGCGATGCCGGTCATCTCGTCGCCTGGGACGAGCTGCGCCAGCGCCCGGTGCTCTACGATCCGGCCACCGGCCGCTATGACTCGGCCGAGGCGCGGCCGGCGCTGTTCGGCACCCACGCGATCGGCAGCCTCGCCTGCCCGACGGCGCTGGAGAAGTTCCGCGCGCTCTGCGCCGCCTATCCGCCGGAGCGCGTCGCCGGGATCTGCTGGATCGAGGCGGCGCAGGTCCGCGCCATGGCGCGGTTGCTGCACGAGAGCGGCCCGGTCTCCTTCTACGGCTGGACCGGCGTCGGCCAGCACAGCAACGCGACCCAGACCGACCGCGCGCTGGCGCTCGTCTGCGCGCTCACCGGCAGCTTCGATGCGCCGGGCGGCAACGTCGTCTTCGACCGCGTCCGGGTCAACGACGCGCGCGGCGTCGAGCTGATGCCGGCGGCGCAGCGGGCGAAGACCATCGGGCTCGGGGCGCGACCGCTCGGGCCGCCGCGCGACGGCTGGGTCGTCGGCCATGATCTCTTCGACGCCATTCTGACCGGCGAGCCCTACGCCGTGCGAGGCATGATCGGCTTCGGCAGCAATTTCCTGGTCTCCCATGCGGATGGCGGCCGCACACGGGAGGCGCTCGGCAAGCTCGACTTCTATCTCCACACCGATCTCACCATGAACCCGACGGCCGAACTCGCCGACATCGTGCTGCCGGTGGCGAGCGCCTGGGAGCGCGAGGGGCTGAGGGTCGGTTTCGAGGTCAATCAGGACGCCGAGAGCCTCGTGCAGCTCCGCCAGCCGGTGGTGGCGCCCCAGGGCGAGGCGCGGTCCGATACCGCGATCATCTTCGACCTCGCCCAGCGCCTGGGCTTCGGCAATCAGTTCTGGAACGGCGAGATCGATGCAGGATATCGCCACATCCTGGCACCCTCCGGCATTTTACTGCAGACGCTGCGGGAGCATCCCGAGGGCGTGCGCGTGCCGCTCAAGACGCGCTACCGGAAATATGCCGGCGACGGCAGCGGTCCCGCGCCCGGCTTCGCGACGCCGACGCGGAAGGTGGAGATCTATTCCGAGCTCTTCCTGCGGCACGACCTCGCGCCGCTGCCCGATTTCGTCGAGCCCACCACCGGGCCGGTGAGCCGGCCCGATCTCGCCGAGCGCTTCCCGCTCGTCCTCACCTGCGCCAAGGTGACGCAGTACTGCCACAGCCAGCACCGCAACCTGCCGCGGCTCCGGAAGCAGATACCCGATCCCTCGCTCGAGCTGCACCCGAGTGCAGCCGCCGCGCGCGGGATCGCCGAGGACGACTGGGTCGCGATCGAGACGCCGCACGGGAAGATCCGCGCCCGCGCCCGGCTGCGCGCCAGCCTCGATCCGCGGGTGGTGGTGGGGCAGCATGGCTGGTGGCAGGAGTGCCGCGAGCTCGACCTGCCGGGCTACGCCGCGGTCGGGCCCGGGAGCGCCAACTACAA
>DATJOK010000014.1:0-3575 GCA_035507155.1 Allostellaceae bacterium | reverse complement strand
CACCGAGGGCGCCGTCCGCGACATGCTGGGGGTCGCCGACAAGGGCCTGGTCTTCGACCTCCTGGAGCAGGTGATGAAGGGCGACGCCGCGGCGGCGCTCAAAGGCCTGGGCGCGCTCTATGACGGCGGCGCCGATCCCGTCCTCGTGCTGGGCGATCTCCTCGACCTCACGCATTTCCTGATGCGCTTGAAGCTCACGCCCGAGGCGGGCGAGGGCGATCCCGCCATGGAGGGCGAGCGCGCGCGAGGCTTGCCGCTGGCGCAGAAGCTCGGCGTCCCCGTGCTGGCGCGCGCCTGGCAGATGCTGCTCAAGGGACTTGCCGAGGCGCAGACCGCGCCCTCGCCGCTGCAAGCCGTCGAGATGGTGCTGGTGCGCCTCGCCTACGTCGCCGATCTGCCGGCGCCGGCGGATCTGGTGAAGCAGCTCGCGGGCGAGGGCGGCGGATCGACGGGCGTCGGTGGTGGGCGCGCGCCCGCCGCGGCGACGGCGCCGGCGGGGAATGGCGGCGCGCCGGTCTCGGCGCGGCGGGCGAGCGCGGGCGAGGGAGGTGCTGGGGCGCCCAGGCTCGCGGCGGCGAGCGAGCCGGTGGCGCTGGCGCCGGGGCTCTCGCCGCTGCCGCGCAACTTCCTCGAGGTGGTGGCGTTGTTCGACCAGAAGCGCGAGGCGCTGCTGCGCACCCATCTCTTCGCCAACGTGCACCTCGTGCGCTTCGAGATCGGCCGCATCGAGCTTCGCCCCACCGAGGCCGCACCCCGCGACCTCGCCAACCGGCTCGGCCGGCACTTGACCGAGTGGACCGGCGAGCGCTGGGTGGTCTCGGTGAGCCAGGAGGAGGGTGCCGCGAGCCTCCGCGAGCAGGCGGCGGCGAAGGACGTGGTGAAGCGCCAGGAGGCGGCGGAGCATCCCCTGGTGCGCGCGGTGCTGGAGACCTTTCCCGGCGCCCGCATCGAGGCGGTGCGCGACATCGCGCGGGACGCGGCCTCCGAGCCCGACGCCGCCGCGCCCGACATCAATGACGACGAGCGGCCCGAAGGAGACGACTTATGAAGAACCTCGGCAACATGATGAAGCAGGCGCAGCAGATGCAGGAGCGCATGGCCGAGCTGCAGCAGCGCCTGGACCAGGCCGAGGTTCAGGGCCAGTCGGGCGGCGGCATGGTGCAGGCGACGCTCTCCGGCAAGAACGAGCTCCGGCGCTTGAAGATCGACCCCTCGCTGGTGAACGCGTCGGAGGTCGAGGTGCTGGAGGACCTGGTGGTCGCCGCCGTCAACGACGCCCGCGCCCGCGTCGAGGCGATGGTCGCCGAGGAGATGGCGAAGCTCACCGGCGGCCTCAAGCTCCCGCCGGGCATGAAGCTGCCGTTCTAGTTTATCAAGTGATCAATAGCGCCGTCCCGCCGGCCGCCTCCGGAACCTGGAAAAACCCTACTCTCTCTTTAACAAAAACATGTCCTCTCTCGACGCGCTGATCCAGCTGCTGGCGAAGCTGCCGGGACTGGGCCCGCGCTCGGCCAGGCGCGCGGCGCTCCATCTGGTGAAGCGCCGCGAGAGCCTGATGCAGCCCTTGGCCGAGGCGATGCTCGCGGTCGCCGACACCATCAAGGCCTGCTCGATCTGCGGCAATCTCGACACCGCGGACCCCTGCGCGATCTGCGCCGATCCGAAGCGCGACGCCGCCACGCTCTGCGTCGTCGAGGACGTGGCCGACCTCTGGGCGATCGAGCGCACCGCCGTCTTCCGCGGCCGCTACCACGTGCTGGGCGGCACGCTCTCGGCGCTGGAGGGCGTGGGGCCCGAGGACCTCCGCATCGAGGCGCTGGTGCAGCGCGCCGCCGGCGCCCGCGAGGTGATCCTCGCGCTCAACGCCACCGTCGAGGGCCAGACCACCGCCCACTACATCATGGACCGCCTGGCATCGACCGGCGCCAGCGTCTCGCGCCTCGCCCACGGTGTCCCCGTCGGCGGCGAGCTCGACTATCTCGACGAGGGGACATTGAGCGCTGCGCTGGCGCAGCGCCGGCCGCTCTGATCTCCCGGCGCCGCTTTTCCCTCATGCGTCATGCCCGGCCTTGAGCCCGGCCATGACGATGAAAAGAAAGCGTGTGGAGGGAGCGAGTGCGCGAGGCGCGCGTCACTCCGCCAGGAGCCGCGGCAGCTCGGGCTCCACCTCGGCGGCTTCGGCCTCGATGAGGGCGGTCTCCTCGGCGGTCTGCACCATGAAGTTCGGCAGGTTGCCGGGGAGCGGCTTCGGCGGCTCGATGCCGAGGCGCTCGAGGCCGCGCGCCCGCGGCAGCAGGCGGCCGTTGATCGAGGCCGTCATCTTGGCGAAGTTGTCGACCGCCGATTTGAGCCCGCTGCCGGCGCGCGCCGCGTGGCTCAGCACCAGGCCGACGCTCTCCAGCATGGCGCGGCACTTCTCGACGATCTCCTGCTGGTTCTCCATCTGGCGCAGCCGCCGGATCTCGGCGCTGGCGATCAGCAGCGCCGAGTGGAGGCCGGCCGGGCCCGCCGGGATGATCTGGCTCTCGCGCGCCTTCTGGAAGAAGCCGGCATCGGCGATGCGGAGCTTCTCGAGCGCTCCCTCGTTCGGCAGGTACATGAGGCTGATGATGTGCGGGTCGGGGCCGCTGCGGCCGGCCTGCCGGCAGGCGGCGAGCACGGCGTTGCGGTAGTCGCGCTCCGCCAGCGTTTTGAGATGCTGGTTCATGGTGCGCGCCAGGTTCTCGTAGGCGTCGCCCTCCTCGGGCGTCCCCTCCAGCTCGGCGATCTCCAGGATGAACTTCGAGGCCTTGCAGTCGATCACCAGCACTGTGCCGGTCGGCAGGAAGACGATCGCGTCGGGCCGCAGCCTTCGGCCGGTCTCCTCGTCGACGGTGGTCGCCTGCAGCACGAAGTCGCGGCCGAGCTCGAGGCCGAAGGACTGGAGCGTGTTGGCGAGCCCGATCTCGGCGAGCTGCCCGGCGCCGCCCGGCGTCGAGAGCGCCCGCATCAGGGTGTCGACCTGGATGTCGGTCGCCTCGACGCGGCCGTCGAGCGCGTGGATGATGCGCGCCACCTCTTCCATCTGCTTCACCAGCGACTCGTTCACCGTGCGCATGCGCTTCTCGCTCTCGTCGCGGGCGGCGACCAGCTCGCGCTTGTGGTCGTCGAGAAGCTTGGAGGAGACCTGGCTCGCGGTGGTGGTGACCGCGGCTTTCGCCGCCTCCATCACCTCGCCGCGCATCTTCTCGAAATCGCCCAAGCGGTCCTGCACCAGCGTCGCCTCGGCGCGCGCCTCGGCGGCACCGCGCTCGGCGGCGACCCGCGCCTCGACCGCGGCGTCGCGGTCGCGGAGCGCCACCTGCAGCTGGGTCTCGGCGGCGATCCGGGCGGCGCGCGAGGCGGCTTCCCGGCCCCGCAGCAAGACCGCCGTCACCACCGCCGCCGCGACGGCAGCCGCCAGCGCAATCCCGATCGTCAGAGTGAGGTCCATGGTCCCCTGTGTCTCATCTACCTGTGTGTCCCCCGGTGCGGCCCATCCTAGCAGGACGAAACGGGAACGCGGCAGAATCCCATCGGCTTTTGACTCTTTAAAG
>DATJOK010000013.1:0-11267 GCA_035507155.1 Allostellaceae bacterium | reverse complement strand
GATCGACGATGGCGCAGAAACTGATCGACATCTCCATGCATCTGGAGAACGACGTGATCTCCGACCCGCCGGGCTACGGGCCCAAGATCGAGTACCTCACCCACAAGAGCACCGCCGCCGACATCGTGACGTTCTTCCCGGGTCTTAAGGAGCAGGATCTGCCGGACGGCGAGGGCTGGGCGATCGAGTGGGTGCGCCTGATGACCCATAACGGGACGCATCTCGATGCGCCCTATCATTTCCATTCCACCATGAACCGTGGCGAGCGCGCGATCGCCATCGACGAGGTGCCGCTGGACTGGTGCCTGCAGCCCGGCATCAGGCTCGACTTTCGTAATCGTCCCGACGGCTATGTCGTCACCGCCGCTGACGTCGAGGCGGAGCTCGCCCGCATCGGCCACACGCTCCAGCCGCTGGAGATCGTGCTGGTGAACACCCGCGCGGGCTCCGCCTATGGCAAGCCCGACTACGTCGCCGCCGGCTGCGGCATGGGGCGGGAGGCGACGCTCTACCTCCTCGAGCGCGGCGTCCGCGTCACCGGCACTGACGCCTGGAGCTGGGACGCGCCCTTCATCCACACGCGGGAAAAATACGGCGCCACCGGCGATGCCGGCCTGATCTGGGAAGGCCACAAGGCCGGCCGCGAGATCGGCTACTGCCACCTCGAGAAGCTCCATAACCTCGAGGCGCTCCCGGCGACGGGATTCCGCGTCAGCTGCTTCCCGGTGAAGATCCGCGGCGCGTCGGCCGGCTGGACACGAGCGGTGGCGATCCTCGACTGAGGCCGCTGGCACCGCGCTAATGGGAGGCGAGCGCGGCCGTGGCATCGCTCCTCGCGGAAGCGCCGTGCACCGACGCCTCAGGGCCCAGTGACTCCACGAGGAAATCGATGAACCCTCTCACCGTCGCCGGCACGTGGCGCCGCGAGGGATAGTAGACGTAGAGTGGGAAGCGCTCGTCCGACCAGCCCGGGAACAGGTTGACGAGCGCGCCGCTCTCGAAATGAGGCTCGAGACCGAGGTCGATCACCTGCGCGATGCCGAAGCCCGCGAGGCATGCGCCCAGCTTGGTTGCGGAATCGGTGACGGTGAGCCGCCCGTTGACGGCGACCGAGATCTTCTCGTCGCCGCGCCAGAATTCCCAGTCGAAGGGCTGCCCGGTCGCTGGATCGACCGCGAGGATGCATTGATGGGCATCGCCCGCCAGATCCTGCGGATGGTCGGGCCGGCCATGGCGCTCGATATAGGCCGGCGATGCGCCCGTCACGATACGTGGTCGGAACAGACAGCGGGCGATGAGCGCCGACGGCTTCGGCTCGCCGAAGCGCACCGCCATGTCGAAGCCGTCGCTCGCCAGATCCGCGATCCGATCCCGCGTCTCGATGCGCAGCTCCAACTCCGGATTGCGCAGCAGGAAGCGGCTCAGATTGGGCGACAGCACCATGCGCGAGAACAGCGGATCCACGTTGACCCGCAGCCGGCCGCGGACCGAGTCCCCCGCCTTCGCAGCCTCCGCCGCCGCCTCGCCGATCCCCGCCAGATGCTCGGCCACCCGCTCCGAAAGCCTGCGTCCTTCGTCGGTAAGTTCGACGGCGCGGCTGGTGCGGTGGACGAGGCGCGCGCCGAGGCGGGATTCAAGCTTGGCGATCGCCCGGCTGACGCCGGATTGCGTCATGCGGAGCCGCCGGGCGGCCTTGCCGAAGCTGCGCGCTTCGGCCACCGCCGCCAGCACCACCAGGCCGTCGACCAACCGGCCGTCGAGCTCGTCCATCGCCGATGCCTCCCGGTCATCCTAGAAATGACCTTCCGGAGGATGGCACCCCGCATCTCCCTGCGCCACTCTCCCCCGCGAGTTCCCGCTGAACCCGAGGGAGACCGGAATGGACCAGAACCAAGCCATCGCATCGGCGATCGAGGGATATTTCGACCTCATGTACGAGGCGGCGGAT
Source organism: Allostellaceae bacterium (assembly GCA_035507155.1). Classification (GTDB taxonomy): domain Bacteria; phylum Pseudomonadota; class Alphaproteobacteria; order ATCC43930; family CGMCC-115725; genus DASZHJ01. The sequence goes on along the minus strand of DATJOK010000013.1, from coordinate 9,319 downwards.
GGCCGCTTCCCCGAGGTCTTCCACGATGCTTCGCTGATCCATGGTCTGCGGGAGGGAAAGCTCGCCGCCTGGTCCGCCGCCGAGTTCCGCGCGCTGATGCGCGGCCGGCCGTCGCCGGCGTCCCTCAAATCGCCGCGCGATCAGGAGATCCTCAGCATCGACTGCACGGCGCCCGGCCTCGCCACCGCCAAGGTGCGGGTGCGGATCGGCCAGACCGGCTTCGTCGACCACCTGGTCTTCCACCGCATCGACGGGAAATGGCTCGTCACCTCCAAGGCCTTCCACGTCGCGCAGGTCTTTCCGCCGGGATCATAAGCTTGCGATCCGTGCAACAGGACACAGCACGGCCGGACGCGATGGCTTAATCTGAAGGCGGCGTGGCGGGAGAGACCGGCCGCCTCCTCGGAAAGCGACGACCTCGAGGCCAGGCTGCCCGCCGCGAATGAGTTTCCGATCTTCAGGAGACCTCGCATGAAGCCGCATGTCATCTGCCTCATGGCTTGCAGCGTCGACGGCCGGACGCTCACCAGCCGATGGCGCCCGAAAGGGGCGGCCGGGGACCTGTTCGAGCGGGTGCACGATCGGCTCGGCGGTGACGCGTGGCTCATTGGCCGCGTCACCGGCCAGGAGTTCGCCAGGGGCAAGCCCTATCCGGCTTCGTCGGCCGACAGCTTCCCGCGCGAGCCCTGGTTCGCACGGCGCGACGCCAAGGCATACGGCGTCGTGCTCGACGCCCACGGCAAGATCGGCTGGGGCCGCTCCGATATCGGCGGCGATCCGATCGTGGCGGTCCTCACGGAGGAAGTCTCGGATGCGCATCTGGCGGGTCTGCGCAGCGAAGGCGTGTCCTATATCTTCGCCGGCAAATCCGCGCTCGACCTCGCTGCCGCGCTGGAGATCCTCAACCGCGAGCTGGGCGTGAAGCGCCTGCTGCTCGAAGGCGGCGGCGGCACCAACGGCGCCTTCCTGCGCGCGGGATTTGTCGACGAGCTCCATCTGATCCTCTGCCCGGCCGTGGACGGTGGCAAGGGCGCGCCCACCGTCTTCGATTCGACCGAGGCGGAAGCGGATCAGCGCGCCCCCGTCACCGCGATGTCGCTCGAGAGCAGCGAGGCGCTGGGCGGCGGCGCCCTGCTGCTGCGATATCGGATCGAGAACGCGGCGGCCCGGGCAACCGATCGATAAGCTTCGCCGCCAGAAGCCGGAAGGAAGCCAGACATGTCGTCGTCGACACCTGAACTGCGGGCCCGGGCGGCGCCCCAGTGAAGATCGACGGCGCGCCCTTCCGCCGCGCCGCCGATTCAGCGCCGGCGCCGCTCAGCCTGGCTTCTTGAGGTCGGCGGCAAAGAACTTGTCGGCCTCGGCCTCCGCTTCGTGCGCCACCTTGGCGTCGTAGCGGAGCGGCAGGTTGAACTTCTTGCCGAGCGCCGTCGCCTCGGGATTGGTGAAGGCGTGCACCGCGCCGGGATACTCGACGATCCGGTAATCGACCTTCGCCGCGTCGAAATCCTTCTTGAGCACGTGGTACTGCTCGCGCTTCACGAAGGGATCGTCGGCGCCGTTCAGGATCAGGATCTTCGCCTTGACGGTCCCCGGCGCCGGCGCCGGGGTATTGAGGCCCAGCGTTGCGTGGAAGCCGGCGACCGCGTCGAGGTCGGCGCCGGCACGCGCCATGTTCAGCACCACCCCGCCGCCGAAGCAGTAGCCGACGGCACCGATCCGCTTGGGATCCACCGAGGCCTCCTTGGCGAGCAGGTCGCGCGCGGCATTGAAGCGCGCCTCCATCGCCGCCGGGTTCTTCATCACCGAGCCCGAGAACTCGCCGGCATCCTTCGGGTTGGTGGCGATCTTGGCGTCGCCGTACATGTCCGCGATGAAGACCGTATAGCCTTCCCGCGCGAACCGGCGCGCCTCGTTATGGATATGCTTGGTAATGCCCCACCACTCATGCACCATCACGATCCCCGGCCGCTTGCCCTTGATCGCGTCGTCGACGACGACGAAGCCCTTCATGGTGGCCTCGCCGTCGGAATAGGTGACCGGCTTCTCCCTGACCGCAGCATTTGCGCTTGCGACCATCGCGAGGACGCAGAGCGCGCCCAGGATCATCTTTCGCATGCGGGACCTCCCCTTGGAACTGGCACAGCCACACTGACATACCCGCGATTCGGACGCCAGACCGTGCGGCGGCTGCCCTAGCTCTTCCGCTTCAGGAACAGATCGAGGAGCCGCCGCGCGGCGGCGAGCGAGCTTTCCTTGCCTGCCGCCACCTCGGCCTCGATCTCGCCGAGCTTCGCCGCGATCGACCTGCTGGCGCGGAAGGCGTCGAGCAGACCCTCGCCGATCTCGCGCCAGAGCGCGGCGCGAGCCTGATCGGCGCGCCGGCGCTTGAGTTCGCCACTCTTCGCCATCACCGCGCGATGCTTCTCCACCAGCGCCCAGACCTCGGGCAAGCCCTCGCGGGTGAGCGCCGAGACGCCGTGCACCTCGGCGGTCCAGCCCGGCGCCGGCGGACGCAGCAGGCGGAGCGCATGGCGGTAGTCGGCGACCGCGCGGGAAGCTGCGGCCTTGAGATCGCCATCCGCCTTGTTGACCAGGATGAGATCGGCGAGCTCGACGATCCCCTTCTTGAGGCCCTGCAGGTCGTCGCCGCCGCCCGGCGACAGCAGCAGCAGGAACATGTCCACCATGTCGGCGACCGCGGTCTCGGACTGGCCGACGCCCACGGTCTCGACGATGACGCAGTCGAAGCCGGCGGCCTCGCAGAGCAGGATCGCCTCCCGCGTGCGCCGCGCGACGCCGCCCAGCGTGGCGCCTGCCGGCGTCGGCCGGATGAAGCATTCGGACCGCCGCGCCAGCTCAGCCATCCGCGTCTTGTCGCCCAAGAGCGAGCCGCCGCCGCGCTTGGAGGAGGGATCGATCGCCAGCACGGCGAGGCGATGGCCGCGCTCAATCACCAGCAGGCCGAAGGACTCGATGAAAGTGGACTTGCCGACGCCCGGCGCGCCGGAGATGCCGAGCCGGATCGACTTGTCGGACGATTTCGGCAGCACCGCCGCCAGCAGCCGTTCCGCGGCGAGGCGATGGTCTTCCCGAGTCGACTCGACGAGGGTGATGGCGCGGGCGAGCGCACGCCGGTCGCCGCGCCCGAGCGCGGCGGCGAGCGCGGTGACATCGATCGCGGGCTCCCCCATGGGCCCGCTTCCTAGCATGGAAAAATCGCGGCGGGTACTGGCCGGACGGATTCAGTCTGAGAGCTGAGCAAAGCCGCGCGGGTACCAAATTCCCCGCTTGAGCCAATTCTCCATCTTCGGCGCAACGTGCCCCTGATCGATGTCGCACATATCTCGGATGACTTTGATCTCCACAATGTCAGGGGCGTCCGGCCAGGCCAGTCGAAACAGCGCGCGGGCATCCTCCTCGGAGCGAGCGGTGATACCGACCCCGAGGGTGAAGGGCTCGTTCGTCCTGATCCAGTATGGTCTCATCGCAGACCCGGTTCCCTCTAACGGGATCGACCAGCCACCCTCACAAAAACGTCTTGCGGATGTCGACCGTCGAGCGCTCCCCGATGGCGTCGAAGTTCTTCCTGAGCCAGCGCTCGGCGGTCTCCTGGCCCATCTTCTTGAGGTGCAGGAGGAAGTCGAGGTCGGTGTTGAGCTTGCTGGAGACGCCCAGGGACTCCATGGCGTGCTCGTCCTCGATCAGGTGGATGTGCATGCGCTTCAATTCGCCGATCACCGGCAGGTCCTTGGGCAGGTTGTCGAGCAGCTTCTGCACGAAGGCGATCGCCCGCATCTCGCGCATCAGCGAGGCGTTGAAGGTGATCTCGTTGAGGCGGTTCATGATGTCGGCCGCCGACTTCGGAGTCTCCTTGCGCGTCAGCGGATTGATCTGGACGATCACCACGTCCGGCGAGGCGCACTCGTAGATCAGCGGGAAGATCGCGGGATTGCCCATGTAGCCGCCGTCCCAATAGGCCTCGCCGTCGATGACGGCGGCCTGGAACACCGTCGGCAGCGCCGCCGAGGCCAAGAGCATGTCGACGGTCATCTCCTGGCGCTCGAAGACGCGGACCTTGCCGGTGCTGACCGCGGTCGCGCAGATGAAGAAGCGGATGTCGGGGCATTTCCGCAGCGCGTCGAAATCGATCAGCGAGGTGAGGAGGTCGCGCAGCGGGCTCAGATTGAGCGGATTGGTCTGGTAAGGCGAGACTACCTGGGAGAGAAGATCGACCAGCACTGCGGCCGGGCTGTCGTCGATGTTCCAGCTGCCGGTCAGGCGCTCGTACCAGTTGCGATGGATGGGGCTCAGCAAGCCGAGCTCGCTGACGCCGCGCCAGAACTCGTCGAGCGCCTGGCGCGCGCCGGCGGCGCCGCCCTTGCCGTAGCCCGAGACCAGCGCCGCGCCGTTCATCGCGCCGGCGCTGGTGCCGCTGATGCCGTCGAAAGCGAGCCGCTTCTCGTCGAGGAGCCGGTCCAGCACGCCCCAGGTGAAGGCGCCATGCGCCCCGCCGCCCTGCAGCGCGAGGTTGACACGCCGGCGCTCTCCGGTCCCGGTGCGGGCCATCGCTAATCCGCTACGGCGGCGAGCTCCTCGGCGCGGGCCGCCTCCTGCTGCCGCGCCCACATGGCAGCATAGATGCCGCCCGCCGCCAAGAGACCCGAATGGGTGCCGCGCTCGGCGATGCGGCCCTGGTCGAGAACCAGGATCTCGTCCGCGTGAACGACGGTGGAGAGCCGGTGCGCGATGATGAGGGTGGTGCGCTCCTGCGCCACCTCCTCGAGGCTGTCCTGGATCTCGCGCTCGGTCTTGGTGTCGAGCGCCGAGGTCGCCTCGTCGAAGACGACGACACGCGGCGCCTTCAGGATGACGCGGGCGATGGCGACGCGCTGCTTCTCGCCGCCGGAGAGCTTGAGGCCGCGCTCGCCCACCGCGGTGGCGTAGCCGTCCGGCAGCTTGGCGACGAAATCATGGATGTGGGCGTGGCGCGCCGCCTGCTCGATCTCGTCCTGGGTGGCGCCGGGCCTTCCATAGGCGATGTTGTAGCGGATGGTGTCGTTGAAGAGCACGGTGTCCTGCGGCACCACGCCGATGGCGCGGCGGAGGCTTTCCTGGCGCACCGCGCGGATGTCCTGGCCGTCGATCAGGATGCGGCCCTCGTCGGCGTCGTAGAAGCGGAAGAGGAGCCGCGAGATCGTCGACTTGCCGGCGCCGCTCGGGCCCACGATCGCCAGCGTGCCGCCCGCCGGCACCCGGAACGAGACGTCCTCGAGGATCGGTCGGCGCGGATCGTAGCGGAAGGAGACGTGCTCGAAGACCACCTCGCCCGCCGCCACCAGCAGCTCCGGCGCGCCCGGCTGGTCGCGGACCTCCGCCTTGACGTCGAGCAGGCGGAACATGGATTCGAGATCGATCAGCGACTGCTTGATGTTGCGGTAGACGACGCCCAGGAAATTGAGCGGCATGTAGAGCTGCACGAGATAGGCGTTCACCATCACGAAATCGCCGACGGTCATCCGCCCGGCGGCGACGCCGCTCCCCGCCATCAGCATCACCACCACCAGGCCGGCGGAGATGATGATCCCCTGCCCGACGTTAAGCGCCGCCAGCGTGGTCTGGCTCTTCACCGCCGCCTTCTCGTACGCCCTGAGCGCGCGGTCGAAGCGGCGCGCCTCGTGCTCCTCGTTGGCGAAATACTTGACGGTCTCGAAATTGAGCAGGCTGTCGATCGCCTTGGTGTTGGCCTCGCTGTCGCGGTCGTTCATCTCGCGGCGGAATTTGATCCGCCAGTCGGTGATGGTGAAGGTGAAGATCACATAGGCCGCCACCGTCACCAGGGTCGCGGCGGCGAATTCCCAGTCGTAGAGCCGCCAGAGGATGCCGCCCACCAGGAGGATCTCCACCACCGTCGGGAGCGCGCTGAACAGCATGTAGGAGAGCAGGAAGTCGATGCCGCGGATGCCGCGCTCGATCGCCCGCGAGAGGCCGCCAGTCTGCCGTTCCAGATGGAAGCGCAGCGAGAGCGCGTGCAGGTGGCGGAAGGTGCCGAGGGCGATGATGCGGACCGCGCGCTGGCCCACCTTGGCGAAGACGGCGTCGCGGAGCTCGCCGAAGATCTGCGAGAAGACGCGGGCGAGGCCGTAGCCGATGACGAGCGCCACCGGCACCGCGATGACCGCCGCGTGCCCCGGTGTCAGCGCGTCGACGGCGCGCTTGTAGAGCAGCGGGATGGTGACGCTGATGCCCTTCGCGGCGACCAGGCAGAGGAGCGCCAGGAGCACCCGTATCTTGAGATCGGCCGCGCCCTCGGGCCAGAGATAGGGAGCAAGCCGCGCGAGCGCGCGCAGCTCGGCCCTGGTCTCGGCGGCGGCCGGACCGGAGTCGGAGCCGCCGCGCCGCATGTCCCTCATGAAGCGCGGCCCGCCGCCTTCGCCATCGCCGCGTCGCTGCGCTCGCGCGGGATGCGCAGCGCCAGCATGATCGCCCCCACCATCAGGAGCGCGCCCGCGAAATAGGGCGCGTTGCGGCCATAGAGGCCGAAGAGCGCGCCGCCGACCAGCGGCCCGGCGATGCGGGCGAGGCTGGCGCCGGACTGCGCGACACCCATGATGCCGCCGCGCTCATCCACCGCCGCCTGGCGCGAGATCACTGCGTTGATCGACGGGTTGAAGAGGCCCATGCCGAGGGCGAGACAGGCGCTCGCCGCCATCAGCCGCGGCAGCGAGGTCGAAAAGGGCACGCCGATGAGACCGAGCGCGATCAGCACCGCGCCGACGAGGATCAGCTTGACGTCGCCGACGAGCTTGGAGAGCCGGCCGATGAGGCCGCCCTGCACGATGATCAGCACGATGCCGACATAGAGGAAAAACTGACCGACCTGCTCCTGATTCCAGCCGAAGGCGCCGTTGGCCCAGAGCGCGAAGGTGGTCTCCATGGCGGCAAAGGCGGTGGTGACCGTGAAGAAGACGATGACGAGCTGGCGGAGCGCCTGGCGCGGCGCGGCGGTCAGCACCTCATGGGCGAGCTTCCAGCGATGCGGCCGCTGCATCGCTTTTCGCGCCTCCGGCGGCAGGCTCTCCTTCAGCAGGACCAGGACGAGGATGAAGGCGATGGCCGAGAGCCCGGCAGAGAGGAAGGCGGGGCGCGCCAGCGCCGCCGCGGTCTGTTGCGAGCCCGAGACGAAGCCGCCGATCGCCGGTCCGAGGGTGAAGCCTACGCCGAAGGCGGCGCCGATCAGGCCCATGCCCTTGGAGCGCTGGTCGGGCGGCGTCACGTCGCTGATATAAGCCTGGGCGGCGGCGATGTTGCCGGCGCCGGCACCGGCCAGGAGCCGCGCCGCGAACAGCATCCAGAGCGCGCTCGCGAAGCCGATCCAGATATAGGCGGCGGCGGAGCAGGCGAGGCTCAGCATCAGCACCGGGCGCCGGCCGATCTTGTCGCTCAACCGCCCGAGCAGCGGCGAGGAGACGAACTGCGCCAGGGAATAGCACCCCATCATCCAGGTGACTTCCGCCGGCGAGGCGCCGAAATGGAGGCCGTAGAATGGCAGCAGCGGGATGATCACCCCGAAACCGAGGAGATCGATGAAGACGATGAAGAGAAGAATGGCCATGGAGGGCATAGATAGCGTGGTTTGCGACCGAGCGACAGCCCGCCGAGGCCTGCCAATGGGTTACATTACATTCAGGTAAGGCGCGGCGGCGGTTTTGGCAATGACGAGCGACACCTGCGCGCCAGCTCACACAGCTGCGTGATGCCCCTCGCCCCTCGGTTGACGGCCGGTCGGCGCGGGCGGAGACTGGTCGCGCTGGTCGTCAGCCAACCTGAGGAGAACGACCGATGCGTATGTGGATCCTGGCCGCGCTGCTCATCCTGACGGCAGTCCCGGCCTTCGCGTGTGAGATGCATACCACTTCGACTCAACAGAACCAGACCACGGCATCGACCGCGACCGACAAGTCCGGCAGCTGAAGCAGCACTTCAGCAAGAGGCGGTGACGAGCCGCCGGAGCCCTGGGGAAGCCGTGCGAGCGGCTTCCCTTTTTGTTTGGCGCGTCGTGCGTGCGTTCAGAAGTCCGTCTCCGCCCGCTTGCGGGGGGAGACAGATTTAGGATGAGGCGGGTGCCGGCCAGGAATTCGACCTCTCCGCGAGCGCCCCCCACCTCACCTGGCCTCTCCGCCCCCGAGGGCGGAGAGGGACAATTCCTCTCTCCGCGCCGACTTTAAGCGGCGAGCCTTCGCTTGGCGATGAGGCGGAGGATCTCGCTGGCGGCGAGCGGGATGTTGCTGCCGGGGCCGTAGATGGCGGAGACGCCGGCCTGCATCAGGAACTCGTAATCCTGCGGCGGAATGACGCCGCCGCAGACGACGAGGATGTCGTCGCCACCCTCGGCCTTGAGCGCCTTGATGAGCTCCGGCACCAGGGTCTTGTGGCCGGCGGCCTGGGTCGAGACGCCGATCACGTGGACGTCGTTCTCCACCGCCTGGCGCGCCGCCTCCTCGGGCGTCTGGAACAGCGGGCCGATGTCGACGTCGAAGCCGATGTCGGCAAAGGCTGTCGCGATCACCTTGGCGCCGCGGTCGTGGCCGTCCTGGCCGAGCTTCACCACCAGCATGCGCGGCCGCCTTCCCTCGCTCCGCGCGAAGCCCTCGACCTCGCGCTGGATGCGCTGAAACCCCTCGTCGCCCTCGTAGAGCGCGCCATAGACGCCGGAGACCGAGCGGATGGTGGCGCGGTGCCGGGTGAAGACGGTCTCCAGCGCGTCCGAGATCTCGCCCACCGTGGCACGCGCGCGCGTCGCCTCGACGGCGAGCGCCAGCAGGTTGCCCTTGCCGCTCTTCGCGGCCTCTGTCAGCGCCTCGAGCGTCGCCTTGACGCGCTTCGGGTCGCGCCGGGCGCGGATCTCTTTGAGCCGCGCGATCTGCTGCTCGCGAACGCGGGTGTTGTCGATGTCGAGGAGCTTTACCGGATGCTCCTCCTTCGCCTGGTACTTGTTGACGCCGACGATCACTTCCTCGCCGCGATCGACCCGTGCCTGGCGCCGCGCCGCCGCCTCCTCGATGCGGAGCTTGGGGAGGCCCTGCTCCACCGCCTTGGTCATGCCGCCCAGCGCCTCGACCTCGTTGATGAGGTCCATCGCCGCCGAGGCGACCGAGTGGGTCAGGCTCTCGACGTAGTAGCTGCCGCCCAGCGGATCGACCACATGGGTGATGCCGCTCTCCTCGGCGAGGATGAGCTGGGTGTTGCGGGCGATCCGCGCCGAGAACGGCGTCGGCAAGGCCAGCGCCTCGTCGAAGGAGTTGGTGTGCAGCGACTG
>DATJOK010000012.1:0-11791 GCA_035507155.1 Allostellaceae bacterium | reverse complement strand
CGGGTATAGGGATGCTTGGCGCGGGCGAGCTCGCCGGCGCGCGCCTCCTCGACGACGCGGCCCGCATACATCACCAGCACGCGGTCGCAGAAATGCGAGACCAGCGGCAGGTCGTGGCTGATCAGGATGAGCCCCATGCCGCGCCGCGAGACGAGATCCTCGATGAGGCGGAGGATCTCCGCCTGCACCGTCGCATCGAGGGCGCTGGTGGGCTCGTCGGCGATGAGGAGCTCGGGATCGGGCGCCAGCATCATGGCGATCATCGCCCGCTGCCCCATGCCGCCGGAGAGCTCGTGCGGATAGAGATCGGCGACGCGCCTGGGATCGCGGATCTGCACCTGCGCCAGGAGCTCGACCGCCGCCTCCCTGGCCTCGCGACGGCTGCCGCCGCGATGCGCGTGCCAGGCCTCGGCGATCTGCTGGCCGGCGGTCATCACCGGGTTCAGCGAGTATTTCGGATCCTGCATGATGAGGCCGGCGCGCTTGCCGCGGATGGCGCGCATCGCCGTCTCGTCGGCTTTCAGCACGTCGATGCCGTCGAACTCGATCGTCTCGGCGCTCACCTGCGCCTGGCGCGGCAGCAGGCGGAGGATCGAGCGCGCTGTCAGCGACTTGCCGGAGCCGCTCTCGCCGACGATGCCGAGCTTCTCCTGCCCCAGGGTGAAGGAGACGCCGCGCACCGCCTCGCTCGTGCCGCGCGGCGAGGGGAAGGCGATGCGGAGGTTGCGGAGGACGACCTGCACGGCTCAGCCCTGCTTCGGGTCGAGAACATCGCGCAAGCCGTCGCCCAGCAGGTTGAAGGCGAGGGAGGCCACGAAGATGGCGACGCCGGGAATGGTCGGGACCCACCAGGCGTCGAGGATCTGGCCGCGGGTGGTGGCGATCATGGTGCCCCATTCCGGCATCGGCGGCTGCGCGCCCATGCCGAGGAAGCCGAGGCCCGCGGCGGTCAGGATGATGCCGCTCATGTCGAGGGTCACGCGCACGATGAGGGAGGAGACGCAGAGCGGCGCGATGTGACGCATGACGATCCGCGTCGCCGAGGCGCCGGTGAGGCGGACCGCGGCAATGAAGTCGGCGTTGCGGATCGTCAGTGTCTCGGCGCGGGCGAGCCGCGCATAGGGCGGCCAGGCGGTAAGCGCGATGGCGATGATCGCGCTGCTGATGCCGGGCTTGAGCGCGGCGACGAAGGCGAGCGCCAGGATGAGGCGCGGGAAGGCCAGGAAGATGTCGGTGAGCCGCATCAGGATGCGGTCGGCGATGCCGCCGGCATAGCCGGCGACGATGCCCACCACCAGCCCGACCGGCGCCACCAGCACCATGATGGCGACCACCATGCCGAGGGTGATGCGGCCGCCATAGAGGAGCCGCGTCAGCAGATCGCGGCCGACCTCGTCGGTGCCGAGCCAATGGGCGGCGGACGGCGGACCGAAGCGGTTGGTGAGGTCCTGGGCGCTCGGGTCATAGGGCGCGAGCAGGGAGGCGGCGAGCGAGAAGGCGATCAGGACGACGGCGGCGATGAGGCCGGCCATCGCCAGGTAATTGCCGCGGAACTGCAGCCAGCCGCGGTAGAGGCGGCCGAGGCTCGCCTGGCGACGGGATTCCGGCGCATCGGTCAGCAGCCAGTCGCGGGTGAGGCTCATGGGCGGCGTCATCTTACCCGGGGATCAAGCAAGCGATATGCCAGATCCGCCAGCAGATTGAGGCCGACATAGACGGCGCCCACCACGAGGGTCGCGCCCAATACCGCGTTCATGTCGGCATTGAGGAGCGAGCCGGTGAGGTAGAGGCCGAGGCCGGGCCAGCTGAACACCGTCTCGGTCAGCACCGCGCCCTCCAGCAGCCCCGCATAGGCGAGCGCGATCACGGTGATGAGCGGCACCATGATGTTGCCAAAGGCGTGCCGCCAGAGGATGCGCGCCGGCGACAGTCCCTTGGCGCGCGCCGCCACGATGTACTCGCCGGCGAGCGCCTCCAGCATGAAAGCGCGGGTCATGCGGGTGATGATCGAGAGGCTGAAATAGGCCAGCACCAGCGCCGGCTGCGCCAGATGGGCGAGCGCGTCCCAGAACGCGTCCCAGTCGGCGTCGAGGGCGGCGTCCAGCACGCGCATGCCGGTGACGTCCGGCACCATGCCCTCGTAGAGCACGTCCTGCTGGCCGGTGCCGGGCGCGATGCCGAGCTTCACGTAGAACAGCAGCAGGCAGAGGAGGCCGAGCACGAAGATCGGCACCGACTGGCCGGCGAGGCTGATGACGCGCACCACGTGATCGAAGCGCGAGCCCTGGCGCGCCGCCGCGACGACGCCGAGCGGCACGCCGATCAGGATGGCGATGATGATCGCCGTCGTCGCCAGCTCCAGCGTCGCCGGGAAGAAATGCGCGATGTCCGTGGTGACGAGGTTCTGGGTCATCACCGAGCGGCCGAGATCGCCGTGGACGAGATGCTCGAGGTAGATCCAGAACTGCACGATCAGCGGCTGGTCGAGGCCGAGATCGGCACGCACCTTCGCCACCACGTCGGGCGGCGCGTGGTCGCCGACGATCGCCAGGGTGGGATCGATCGGCATCGCGCGGCCGATCAGGAAGGTCACCAGGATCAGCCCGAACAGCGTGATCGCCACGCTGCTCAGGCCGGTCAGGGAAGCCCGGAAGCGGGCCGGCGAGCGGCCCGCATCGGTGATTGCGCTCACGCCTTGGTAATCGCGGCGTAGCGGGTGTAGTCGGGCAGCACGCCCAGCGCCAGGCCGGAGACGTTCTTCTGCATCACGCTGACCTCGGCGTTCTGCAGCAGGAAGGTGAAGGGTGCCCGCTCCATGAAGTCGCGCTGGATCTTGGCGTACATCTCCAGGCGCTTCTTGGCGTCGAGCTCCTTCACCGCCGCCTCGACCGCGTCGCTCATCTCCTTGTCGAGGAAGTGGTAGCGCCAGGCGACGCTCTTCAGCTTGGTGTCGTCGCTGTCGTCGGTGCTGACGCAGAAGGCCTGGGCGTTGGAGTTGGCGTCGAGGTAGTCCGGGAACCAGGTGGTGAGGGCGAGCTGCGTCGTGCGGGCGCGGGTCTTGCTGATGACCTGCTTCTGCTCGCCGGCCAGCAGCTGCACCTTGATGCCGACCGCCGCCAGGTCCGCCTGGATCGCCTGGGCGATCTCGGGATAGGGCGACTTCGCGAAATGGTCGAGGGTGATCGAGAAGCCGTTGGGGTAGCCCGCCTTCGCCAGCAGATCCTTGGCCTTCGCGACGTCCTTCTTGAAGGGCGTATCGGCGATCGCGCCGGGAATGCCCTTGGGCAGGAAGGACTGCCAGACCACCCAGAGCTTCGGCGTGATGTTCTTGGCAATCGCCTCGTAGTCGATCGCGTATTTGATCGCCTGGCGCGCCTCGACCTTCTTGAGCTCAGGCGTGCCCATGTTCATCCCAATATACATCGAGGTGAGCTGGGCAATCTCCGCGGTGTGGAACTCCGGCTTGCCGGCGATGACCTTGAGCTGATCGGATTGCAGATCCCGCGCGATGTCGATGTCGCCCTTCTGCAGCAGGAGCAGCTGGGCGGAGACGTCGGCGACGTGCCGGATCACCACGCGCGGGATCTTGGGCTTGGTCGCCGCATGCGGGTTCCCCTGCAGGATGATGTGATCGCTCGCCTGCCACTCGACCAGCTTGTAGCTGCCGGCGCCGGCGCTGTGGGTCTTGAGCCAGGCATTGCCGAGGTCGTTGTTGGCCTGGTTCGCCATCACCGTCGCCTTCTCGACGACGCAGCCGATGGTGGCGGAGAGGCAGTACAGCACGAAGCTCGTCGCCTGGATGATCGGGATCTTCATCTCCAGCGTGTACTCGCCGGTGGCGCGCACGTTCTGCTCGACGTTCTCGGCGGTGAGGCCGAACTGGGTCAGGATGAAGCCCGGGGTCTTGTTGAGCTTCACCACCCGCTGCAGGCTGAAGGCGCAGTCCTCGGCGGTGAGCGGCTTGCCGCTCTCGAAGGTGATGCCCTTGCGGATCTCGAAGGTGAAGGTCGAGCCGTCCTTGGAGACCTCCCACTTCTCCGCCACGTCGCCCAGCAGCCGGTCGACGTTGTGCGGATCGGGAACCACCAGCTTGCGGTAGAGATTGCCGCAGACCTCGTTGTTGGTGAACTCGTAGGATTCCGCCGGATCGAAGGCGCCGATGATGTCGTCGATCTGCTTCGCCATCGCCACGATGTTCTTGGGCGTGGCGGCTTGCGCGCCGGTGCTGGCGCCCGGCCCGACCAGTGGCAGTGTGGCCGCGGCGGCGGCGGAACCCAGAAGTGTGCGTCGTGTCAGCATAAGTGGCCCCCTGAAGTGTCTGTGGTTTGATTTCGCGCGGATCCGTGGCGGTGGTCGGTTGCCGGACTGGCTGCACTCACCCTAGCACTGCGGTCGCGTTCTTGGAGGGGATTATAGCGGCTGTCTTGCGCCGCACAATCTGGCTCCCGGCAGAGCCCGGCCGCGGGCCAAAGGCTTTGGAATCAACCCGTCCTGGACGGTAGCCCGCGTCAGTGGCGCCGGCGCGGAGGGCCAGCAAACCTAGGAGGGGCGAGCGAGAGCGAGGAGATCGTCATGGTCTTGGCGCGGAATCCGCAGGCCTTCGGCGATGGCGATCGCCCGGTGCGCATAGCGCCGGTCGCCCGGGAGGCGTGCCTCGCCATCGCCCGCGAGGCGCTGCAGCAGCAGTTCGGCGCGGTCGAGGAACGCCTCGCCTGCGACCCGCTGCGGATCGATCGCAAGGATCGCCTCGCCGGCATTGGAGGTCTGCGCGCCCGGAATCGCGGCAGAGGCGTCCTCGAAGCCGAAGCGGCCGCCGGTGAGCGCCGCCGCCATCAGCTCCACCATGAGCGCGATCGACGAGCCCTTGTGACCACCGAAGGGCGCGATCGAGCCGCCGTCGAGGACGGCCTTGGGATCGGTGGTGGGGTTGCCTTCCGCGTCGAAGCCGATGCCTGGCGGCAGGCTCTCGCCGCGCTTCGCCATCACCAGCACGTCGCCCTGGGCGCGGATGCTGGAGGCCTGGTCCCAGACCAAGGGCGGCCCCGAGCGGCGCGGGCAGGCGAAGGCCATCGGGTTGGTGCCGAAAAGCTTCTTCGTGCCGCCCCAGGGCATGACGCGGCTCCTTGCATTGACGAAAGCGAAGGCGATGAAGCCGGCCTCGGCGATCGGCTCGACATCGGGCCAGAGCGCGGAGAAATGATGCGAGTTGCGGATCAGCAAAGCGGCGACGCCGTTGCTGCGCGTTTTGGCGAGAAGCGGCGCAAGCCCGGCGGCGAGCGCCGGCTGCGCGAAGCCGTTCCGGGCATCGACCGCGACCAGCCCGGGCGCCGGATCCTCCACCACCGGCGTGGCGCGGCCATCGACCCAGCCCGACTTCAGGCTGGAGAGATATCCGGGAAGCCGGATCAGCCCGTGGCTCGGCGAACCGTCGCGCTCCGCCGCCACGATGCGACCGGCGATGACCGCCGCATTCGCCGACGCCATGCCGTTTGCCGTGAGGATGCGCTGCAGAAGCTCGCGGAGCTCGTCGAGGGAGACGCGGATGTCGCTCATGGCGGGCGCGTGGACCTCGATCCCGTTAGACTGGCCTGCCGCATCATGTCATCGTTCGCGCGTCAAGGCGACGCTGGAGACGACATGAAGCCCTTGTTCGAGCGCGCGGAATTCATCGAGCGGATCGGCCGCGTGAAGCAGGTGATGGGCGAGCGCGGCATCGACCTGCTGCTGGTGGCCTCGCCCGCCAACCAGTTCTGGCTCACCGGCTATGACGGCTGGTCCTTCTATACGCCGCAGATGGTGGCGGTGAGTCTCGCCGCCGAGGAGCCGCTCTGGATCGGCCGCAAGATGGATGCGGTGGGCGCCAAGTTCACCGCCTTCCTCCGGCCCGAGAACGTGGTGCCCTATCCCGACACCTATGTCGGGTCCGCGGAGCGCCACCCGCTGCAATTCGTGGCGGCGGAGATCAAGCGCCGCCAATGGGACAAGGGCACGATCGGCGTCGAGAGCGACGACTACTATTACACCGCCAAATGGGACGCGATCCTCCGGCACGACCTGCCGAATGCCCGCTTCGTCGATGCCTTCCTGCTGGTGAACCGCTGCCGCATGCGCAAGTCGGCGCGCGAACTGCAGTTCATGCGCGAGGCCGGCCGCATCGCCGCCGCCGCGCAGAATGCCGCCTTCGAGAAGGCAGCGCCGGGAGTGCGCCAATGCGACGTGATGGCGGAGCTCTATCGCGTCACCACCGCCGGCCTCCCCGAATTCGGCGGCACCTTTCCCTGCAAGCCGCCGAACGCCATGGTGGGCGAGGTCTGCTCGGCGCCGCATCTTTCCTGGACCGATGAGACGCTCAAGCCAGGCGACATCTTCTATATCGAGATGGGGGGCGTCCGGCATCGCTACCATTCGCCGCTCTCGCGCTGCATCTATCTGGGCGAGCCCAGCGAGCGCATGGACCGGATCGCCAAGGTGATCGCCGAGGGGTTGAACGCCGTTCTCGATCAGGTGCGCCCGGGCGTCACCTGCGAGGCGCTTGCCGAGGTGTGGAAGACGGTCATCGCCCGCCACGGCATCGAGAAGGACAGCCGGCTGGGATATCCCGTCGGCATCGGCTTCCCGCCCACCTGGGGCGAGCTCACCGCCAGCATCCGCGCCGGCGACCGGACGGTGCTGGAGGAGGGCATGACCTTCCATTGCATCCCGGCCATCTGGCTCGACGACTATGGCATCGTGATCTCGGAAACCTTCGCCGTCGGCGCGCGGGGCGCCGAGTGCTTCGCCGACTATCCGCGGATCCTTTTCGCCAAGAAGTAGAAGGCCGCGAGGCTGGACGAGGCAGGGTATCGGCGTTATTCCCTGTGTCGACCTGCGAGGCACCTGCCAATGCGACGCGGCGGGACCGCTGATGTGCATGAGGGAGTGAGACGGACGCGATGAGATCCTGGTGGCAAGGCCTCCTGACAGTGGTGTTCATGAGCGCGGCCTTCGCCAGTGCCGTGCCGGCGACGGAATCCTTCTTCCCGTTGCGGAAGATCAAGTGGCTCGCAGATGACGAGCTTGCGGGGTCCGGCTTCGAGACCTCCGAGGCAAAGGTACAGCTTCGCGGCGCGTCGAGAGAAAGTCCCGACCTTCAGGCGTCGGTCCGGCGCTGGCGCGAGATCGCGGGCTCGGCCCGACGGGACGCTCAGCGTGTCGACGGGGAGAAGCGCGCCCGCCTGATCGAGCTCGCGGAGTGGTGCGAGGCGCGGGCGAGCCGCCTGGAAGCCCCCGCTCCTCGACCTGATACTGCTCGCAAAGCCTGACGCCGCGCAAAGGCGGCAAGCTCAGCTTGCGAGCGATCGCGTGGATTGCCGGATCAGCCGGCGATACCGGCTGTTGAGAAAGAAGCGGCGGATCTCGTCGAGATTCTCGATGCGCTCCGTCAGCCTGGGGCTGGTCTTGAAGTCGAGCCCCTCCCTGGGAGCCGCGGCGATCATCTGCTCGACCATGGTCTTCGACAGTCCGAGGAACCGCAGCAGGCGGCCCATGGTGGCCGGGCGGTTGAGCTCGTCGTAGTTGAGCACGAACAGATCGTGGCGGTCGGCATTCGCCAGCGCCGCCTCGATGATGAAGTAGGTGGTCTGCACGATGTGCAGGCACTCGAGCAGCTGCTTGGGCGGGATGGCGACGCGGAAACCGTCGGGCGTGCGCTCCCAGATGGATTCGCCGAAATGCTTGGCGGCGAGCGCGTAGGAGACCGATTGCTCGAAAAGGTCCTCGCGCCAGAGATAGATCTTTTTCCACCCGCGGCTGTTGAAGACCTGCTGGATGAAGGCCGAGCCGAGCTTGGGGATCTGGTGGCCGATCAGTTTGAAGCCGAACCGCTCGCAATCACCGGCCTCCCGGGCCAGCAGTTCGATGAACTCTGCCGGCTCGGCGTCGCGGAAGGCGATATCCGTCAGGCGCGCATCCCTGGGCTTCATATGGCGGAAGTCGATGTGATCGTTGCGAAAGAGTTCTGAGCAACAGCGCGTGCCGGGAACCGCATCGAGATAGTCGACGAGATAGGTCGAGCCGGTGCGTGGCCCGGCTACGATGACGAACCGTGTCTGGTGACCCACGGAGAACTCATGCCCCTGGCGATACTCTCTGATTGCACTAGGGGCCGGGAGATGCCGGAGATCCCCTTTGGCGAAGGTTAAATTTTTGTAATTTTTGCCGTGGTGGCGTTCTCGACCGCAGGACCGAGCAAATCTCCACCGGGATGCCCCATCGCGCCGGTGCTCCCTGGCGCTATGGTGCGCGCCGCGAGCAATTTTCCTGCGAGGGGGACGTGCCGTTCGAAAATCCCGCTCCCGGCTGGCCCGGCATCGCGTCGCGCTGGACCTCGAGCGCCAAAAGCGGAGTCGGGACCGCCTCCAGTGCGCGCAGCCGTGTCTGGTTCACCCTCAGCCACGGCATCCTGAACGAGATCTACTATCCGCGGGTCGATCAGGCCTGCACCCGCGATTTCGGCCTGATCGTGACCGACGGCCACGGCTTCTTCTCGGAGGAGAAGCGGGACACCCGGAGCGAGATCCGGCCGATCGACGACGGCGTGCCGGCTTTCGCCATCAGCAGCACCTGCATCGACGGCCGCTATCGGCTCGACAAGCTCGTGCTGTCGGATCCGCAGCGCGACGTCGTGCTGCAGCGCCTGCGCTTTCATCCGCTGGTCGGCAAGACCTCCGACTACCGGCTCTACGCGCTGCTGGCGCCGCACCTGGTCAATCGCGGCGCCGGCAATACCGCCTGGATCGACAGCTACAAGGGCGTGCCGATGCTGTTCGCCGAGGGGAGCGGCACGGCGCTGGCCTTGGCCTGCTCGGTGCCGCTTCTCGCGCGCTCCGCCGGCTTCGTCGGCACCTCCGACGGCTGGCAGGATCTCTCGCAGCATTGCGAGCTCCGCTGGCGCTACGATCACGCGCGCAACGGCAACGTCGCGCTGACCGCAGAGATCGACCTCGGCCGCGATGACAATGTCGTGCTGGCGCTGGGCTTCGGCCAGCACTGGGAGGAGGCGGCGCTTCGCGCGCGCGCGAGCCTCGGCGATGACTTCGCAGCGCTCGTCGCCGACTACTCGAGCGGCTGGCGCGCCTGGCAGGATGCGCTGGTGCCGCTCGATCGCGAGCATCACCCGGGTGGCCAGAACACCTATCGGATCAGCACCGCCGTGCTGCGCACCCACGAGGCCAATTCCTTCGCCGGCGGCTACATCGCCAGCCTCTCGATCCCCTGGGGCTTCAACAAGGGCGACGAGGATCTCGGCGGATATCACCTGGTCTGGCCGCGGGATCTCGTGGAGATCGCCGGCGGGCTGCTGGCGGCCGGCGCGGCAGAGGAGGTGCGGCAGGTCATTCGCTATCTGCAGGCGATCCAGGAGGCGGACGGGCACTGGCCGCAGAATTGCTGGCTCGACGGCACGCCTTACTGGAACGGCGTGCAGATGGACGAGTGCGCGTTTCCCATTCTGCTGATCGATCTCGCCTGGCGCGACGGCGCAGTCGCCGACGGCGAGCTCGCCGGGCTTTGGCCGATGGTGCAGAAGGCGGCGGGCTATATCGTCGCCAACGGCCCGGTCACCGGGCAGGACCGCTGGGAGGAGGACGGCGGCTATTCGCCCTTCACCCTGGCGGTGGAGATCGCCGCCCTGCTGGCCGCGGCGGATCTCGCGGATCGGATGTCGGCCCCGGAGCAGGCCGCCTATCTGCGCGACACCGCCGACGCCTGGAACAGCCAGGTCGAGCGCTGGATCTATGCCACCGGCACGCCGCTCGCGAAGGAGGTCGGCGTCGAGGGCTACTATGTCCGGATCGCGCCGCCGGAAACCGCCGACGCGGGCTCGCCGCTCGACGGCTTCGTTCCGATCAAGAACCGGCCGCCCGGCGACAGCGAGCGCCAGGCGGCGCAGATCGTCAGCCCGGACGCGCTCGCTCTCGTCCGCTTCGGCCTGCGCGCCGCCGACGATCCGCGCATCCGCGGCACGCTCCGCGTCGTCGATGCGCTGCTCAAGGTCGAGCTGCCGGCCGGCCCCTGCTGGCGGCGCTACAACGGCGACGGCTACGGCGAGCACGAGGATGGCGGGCCCTTCGACGGCACCGGCATCGGCCGGCCGTGGCCGCTGCTCACCGGCGAGCGCGCGCATTACGAGCTGGCGGCGGGAAACACCGCCGCGGCGCGCTCGCTTCTTGCCGCGCTCGAGGGCTTCGCCAGCGACGGTCATCTCATTCCCGAGCAGGTCTGGGACGCGGCGGACATTCCCGAGCGCGAGCTCTTCCGCGGCCGCCCGTCCGGCTCGGCGATGCCGCTCGCCTGGGCGCATGCGGAGCATGTGAAGCTGCTGCGCTCGCTCCGGGACGGCCGCGTCTTCGACATGCCGCCGCAGCCGCGCCAGCGCTATCAGGTGGAGGGCGTCGTCTCGCCGCACTCGATCTGGCGCTGCAACCACAAATGCCGAAGCATGACGGCCGGCCTCATCCTCCGGATCGAGCTTCGGGCCGCCGCCACGATCCACTGGAGCGCCGATGACTGGCGCACCGTCGCGGACACGCCGACGCGCGCCATCGGCTTCGGCGTGCACTGCGCCGATCTCGACACCGCGGCGCTGCCGGCGGGACGCGCGGTCGTCTTCACCATCCGCTGGACGGCGGAGGACCGCTGGGAGGGAAGGGATTATCGGGTGACGATCGATGCCGGTTCCGCGGGACCGGCGCGGTAGGTCCGCCGATCTCCGGGATCGCGGCGATCCGCGCAGCTTCGTCGATCTTGCTTGTATCGCGCGTCCCTGCGGCTTTCCGCAGGCATGCACGCGCGGTCCGATGCCCGCGGCCTTGACACTCGGCCGCCCGGCGGCATGGTCTCCGCCTAGCCGATGCGTGTAGTGTGCAAGGCGGCTGTCACGGGGCCATCCGCTGACCTTGGGGAGGTCGCGACAAATTGAAAGCGTGCGCTGCACGAAGCGGGAACGTTCGGCTATGGGCTAGAGCGGCTGCCGGGGCTGCGCCGATAGGGTTGGCCGGCTGTAGTGGCGCGCCGGCGCAGAACATCCTCGGATCTTTCTTCCCGTCCTGGATGTTCTGCGTCCTTGCGGGTATCGGCGTCGCCATTGTCGTCCGCCAGGCCCTGGCGCTCGCGGGCATCGACAAGGCCGTTCCGGCGCCGCTGCTCGTCTACCTCGCCGTCACCATCTGCTTTTCTTTCGCCGTGTGGCTTGCATGGTTGGGCTGATCCACAAGCCGGGTGAGGGGCACCGATGAGCCCCTGGCGCGTCTGGGCAGGGCGACTGGTCGCTCTACTGGCGATCGTTGGCGCGATCGCCGTCGGCGCCTATGCACTCGACCGTCTCAGCCGGCAGCCGCGCACCAATGACGGCTATCTCTTCGCCGACCAGGTGGGTCTCGCGCCCGATGTCAGCGGTCGCATCGTCACGCTGAACGTCGGCGACAATCAGCGCGTCAAGAAGGGAGATCTGCTGCTGCAGATCGACCCCGAACCCTTCGAGCTGCACCTGCGGCAGGCCCGCGATCGGGTCGCGGCCTTGCGCGCCGAGATCGACCTCACCACCCGCCAGGTGGCTTCGCAGACCTCCGGCGCCGACGCCGCGACCACGCAGATCGGGCGGGCGCGGGCGCAATTGTCGCTGGCGAGCGACACGCTCAATCGTCTCGAGCCGATGCTCAGCAAGGGGTACGTCACCCAGCAGCAGGTCGACGAGGCGCGCACCAACAAGCGCAGCGCCGAGGTGGCGCTGGCGGCGGCGATCCAGCAGGCGGAT
>DATJOK010000011.1:0-23889 GCA_035507155.1 Allostellaceae bacterium | reverse complement strand
CGAGCGGCCGGAGGGCTCGACCAGCAAGCTGCGCACCTACCGGGATGCGATCCGCATCGTGCGCGCGATCTTCCTGCTGCTGAAGGAGGAGCGGCCGCTCGCCTTCTTCTCCGGCGCCTTTGCGGTGCTGGCCGCGCTGGCGCTTATCCTGGCGGTGCCGATCGTCATCACCTTCATCGAGACCGGGCTGGTGCCGCGGCTCCCCACCGCCGTGCTGGCGACCGGCCTGATGCTGCTGGGCTTCCTCAGCCTCACCTGCGGCCTCATCCTCGACACGGTGACGCGCGGCCGGAAGGAAATGAAGCGTCTGCAGTACTTGGCCCACCCCGCCGTTGGCGCCAGGCTTCAGAGCGAATAGCCGCCCTTCACTCGAAGACCCGCACCTCGTCCTTGAGGTCGCTCCAGATGCGGGCATAGATGTCGCGGAACTCCGAGGCGGTGGCGAGCTCCGCCGGCGGCAGCCGGGGCCGCGGCAGGTCGATCGGGATCACCGACTTGACGCGGCCGGGTCGGTTGGTGAAGACCACCACCACGTCGGAGAGGAAGATCGCCTCGTGGAGATCGTGGGTCACGAACAGCACGGTCTTGCGCGTCTTCTCCCACACCTCGAGGAAGAGCTCCTGCAGCAGCAGCCGGGTCTGGCTGTCGAGGGCGCCGAAGGGCTCGTCCATCAGCAGCACGTTGGGCTCGATGGCGAAGGTGCGCGCCACCGCAACCCGCTGACGCATGCCCTGGGAGAGCTCGTGTCGGTAGTGCGTCTCGAACTTCTCCAGGCCGACGCGGCGCAGCCATTCTCGCGCCACCTCGCGGCGATTGGGGACGCCGCGGATCTCCAGGCCGAATTCCACATTCTCGACGGCGGTCCGCCACGGCATCATGCCGTCGCGGGCGAACATGTAGCCGACATCGTGTCGGATGCCGGTGACGCGCTTGCCATCCACCTCGACGCGGCCGGCGCTCGGCTCCATCAGGCCGGAGATCAGGTTGAGCGCCGTCGACTTGCCGCAGCCGGAGGGGCCGACGATGGTGACGATGGAGCCCTCCGGCACGTCGAGGGAGACTTCCTTCACCGCCAGCACCGGCGGCCGGCCGCGCGGCCGGAACACGATCCCGACGTCGCTGAGCTTGATCTTCGGCGTCGCGGCGGCTGCGGTCATGGTCAGGTGCTGGTGAGAGACGGCTTCCAGCGCAGCAGCCGCGCCTCCACCTGGCTCATGGCGGCGCTGAAGATCCAGGCCACCAAGGCGAGCGTCACCAGACCGGCGAAGACGCCGGCGGTGTTGAAGGTGGCGGCGCTGCTCTCGATCAGGTAGCCGAGCCCCTGGTTGGAGGCCAGGATCTCGGCGACGATCACGCCCAAGAGCGAATAGGTCAGACCCAGGTTGAGGCCGGCGAAGATCCACGGGAGCGCCGAGGGCAGCGTCACCTTCCAAAGGAGGTCGCGGCGCGAGGCGCCCATCAGCCTGGCGATGGTGAGGATGTCGTTGTCGACGTTCTTGGCGCCGCTCAACGTGTTCACCAGCAGGATGAAATAGATCAGCGTGAAGGCGGTCACCACCTTCGCCGTAATGCCGATGCCAAACCAGAGGATGATGAGCGGCGCCAGCGCGATGCGCGGCAGGCTGTTCAGCACCACGATGATCGGCGCCAGCACCTCGTCCCAGAACGGCGAGCGCGCCAGCATAAGCCCGCTGGCGATGCCCAGCACCGAGGAGATGACGAAGGCGATCAGCGCCTCGAAGACGGTCATGCTGACATCGCTCACCAGCTGGCCGCCGGCGAGGAGACGCCAGAGCTCCTGACCGACCAGGAACGGGCTGCTGATCCAGAATGTATCGATGAGCCCCGCCGACACCACGCCCTGCCAGGCCGCTAGAAACGCGACCACCAGTCCGATGCGCGCCAGCATCACCGGTCGCATCGGAGAGCGCGAGGCGCTGCCGAGCTCCTCGCCGGTCTCCAGCTCGGCGGAAGTCAGGGTCATCGCACGACCGGTCCGAGGATCACTGCGCCTTCTTCGCCAGGAACTCGGTCGGCATGTAGTCCCTGGCCACCAGCTTGTCGTAGGGGACCGGCTCGCTGATCTGCTTGGCGCCGAGCAGCACCGTGTTCACGTTCTCGATGCCCTTGCGGGTGGCCACCGGACGCCAGATCTCGCGATACTTCTCGACGTACTGCTTGAGCAGGCCCTGGTCGAGGCCGCGCATGTTGACGGCAACCGCCTTCATCACGTCGTC
This sequence comes from Allostellaceae bacterium, assembly GCA_035507155.1. Taxonomy (GTDB): domain Bacteria; phylum Pseudomonadota; class Alphaproteobacteria; order ATCC43930; family CGMCC-115725; genus DASZHJ01. The sequence continues at coordinate 21,652 of DATJOK010000011.1, read as the reverse complement.
GATGCGGGCAGGATCGGCGATCATCGCCTCGGCATCGACGACGGATGCCACCACCGCCTTGGCCGTCTCCGGGTGGCTGTTGAGATAGGACTGGCGGGTGAAGACGGCGTTGTAGGCGTAGTCGCGATAGGCCTCGGGCCCCTCGCCCTTCTCGAGGTCGAGAATGGACTTGCCGACCTTGAGGCCGAGCACCGCCTCGGTCGGCGCCGGCTCGATCCCGATCATCGCGTCGACGAGACCGTTCTTGAGCGCCGCCACCTGGCTCGCGGGGTCGCCGTTGGGGATGAGTTTGACATCCGCCTGCGGATCGAGGCCGGCCAACGGCAGCAGATAGCGGAGCGCGAGATCGCTGCTGGCGCCGACGGAGCTGATGCCGATCTTGAGCCCCTTCAGGTCCCTGAGCATCTCCGGAAACGGCTTGCCGGCGTTGGGCGTCGGCACGTCATTGCGGACGACGATATTGAAAGGCGGCTGCGTCTGGTTGAGCACCAGCAGCTTCACGTCCTGGCCCTTGCTGGCGACGAGCACGGCGTGCTCCACCGCGAAGGCGCCGAAATCGGCGGCGCCGCTCACCATGATGTTGGTGACCTGGATGCCCTTGCCGTAGATCAGCTCGGCCTTGATGCCGTGCTTCTCGAAGATGTGCAGCTCTTGGGCGACGTAGACGGGAAGATTGACGAAGGTGCCCTCGAAGACGGACATCTTGATCCGCTCTTCCGCCCTCGCTGACGGCCCGCCGAACGCGAGCGCAGCCGTCGTCAGGAGCGACGCCGCCAGAAGACAGCGCCGCTGGTGGGCGCTCCGCAGAACCTCGACGATCCCTGCACTGCGCATGTCCGCCCCCTGACGCCCCGACGAGTTTAGCGGCGGATAACCGTTCATTGTCAAACGCAAAATCGCGATGCGGCGCGTTCTAATAGTCACATTCGAGACAAGTCGAACGCGCCGTCGCGTTCAGCGATGCTTGTCGATTTCCTTGAACACCTCGCGCGCGTTGCGGAAGCTCTCGATCGCCGCCGGAAACCCGCAATAGACGCCCGCCTGCAAAAGCACTTCTTTGATCTCTTCCTTGGTGCAGCCGTTGTTGAGCGCGCCGATGAGGTGATGCTGGAACTCGCGCGGTTTGCCGAGCGCCGTCAGCATCGCGAGGTTGATCAGGCTGCGATCGCGGAGCGACAGGCCCGGCCGCGACCAGATCTGGCCCCAGGCAAAGCCGGTGACGATCTGCTGCAAGTCTCGGTTGAAGTCGTCGACGTCGTTCAGGGATTTCTGGACATGCGTCTCGCCCAGCACCTTGGTTCGGATCTTGAGGCCGGTCTCGTAGGAATCCATGACATGCTCCTCGCGTTGAAAACGCCGCGAGCTTCGGCGACCGTCCGAGAGCGGTCAAGCGCTGCGCCGACGGTTTGCGGCGCCAACGTGAGCGGGCCATACTGGCCGGCATCATCGAACCGCCGGGAAGCGGAAACGGGAGGATCCCAATGCGACTGGCTGCCGTGGGCAGAGCTCTGCTCTGCGCCCTCATCGCCGTCACCGGCACCACACGCGCGGAGAGTGCCGAGCTCAGAATTTCCAAAGGCTACGGCATTCACTATCTGCCGCTCTACATCATGCAGCACGAGCATCTGCTCGAGGAGGCGGCGAAGCAGGCCGGCCTCGGCGACGTCAAGGTGAGCTGGCCGGTGATCGACGGCGGCAACAATATCAACGATGCCATGCTGGCGGGCGCCCTCGACATCGCTACGCTCGGCGTTCCCGGCTATCTCACCCTCTGGTCGAAGGCGAAGGGCAATGCGCGGCTCGAGGTGATCGGGCTCGCGGGCATCGGCGCGGGCTCGCTCTATCTCAACACCAACAAGCCCACGATCAAGACGCTCCGGGATTTCACTGCCGCCGACAAGATCGCGCTGCCGGGGATCAAGACCTCCTTCGCCGCCGTCATCCTGGAGATGGTGGTGGCGAAGGAATTCGGCGACGACAATTACGCCAAGCTCGATCCCCTGACCGTCGGCATGCCTTATCCCGAGGCGACGGCGGCACTGATCTCCGGCAAGACCGAGATCGACGCTCACGTCGCCTCGCCCCCCTTCTCCTTCCTGGAGCTCGAGCATCCCAACGTCCACCGGGTCTTCAATTCGGTGGAGGTGCTGGGCAAGACGACCGTCATCATGGCGTATACGACGCGCGCCTTCTACGAGAAGAATCCCAGGCTTTGCGCCGCCTTCATCGCCGCGGTAGACGACGCGACCACGCGCATCGCCGCCGACAAGCGCTGGGCGGCCCACATCTACAACGAGATGGCGGCGGTCAAATCTTCCGACGACGACGTGCTGCGCATCCTCGAAGACCCCGATCTCCACTACACCGTGACGCCGGAAGGCATCATGGAGTTCGCCAGCTTCATGAAGCGGGTCGGCACCATCAAGAACGAGCCGAAGAACTGGCAGGAAGTCTTCGTGCCTGACGTCGCCAACCGGCCGGGCAGCTGATGGACAAGAGCGGAGAGGCCGACAATCCCTTTACCCGCGGCATCGCCGATTTCGTCGCCGGGCTCCGCTTCGAGCGGATCCCGGCGGAGGTGTGCCAGCGCATCAAGCTCCTGATGCTGGACGCGCTGGGCTGCGCGATCTTCGGTGCAGGCCTGCCCTGGTCACGCATCCTGCGCGAGACGCTCGGTGCCGTCGACACGTCGAAGGGCGCCGCGGTCTGGGGCACCGGCGACCGACTGTCGGCGCCCCACGCCGCCCTCGTCAACGGCACGCTGGTGCAGAGCTTCGAGCTCGACGACGTGCACCGCCAGGGCGTGCTCCACGTGGGGGCGGTGACCCTGCCGCCGCTCCTCGCCATCGCCGAGGCGCGGTCGGGCATGAGCGGCCGCGATCTCCTGACCGCCGCCGTCGCCGGCTACGAGGTGGGCCCGCGCGTCGGCATGTGCATGGGACCCGAGCATATCAGCCAGGGCTGGCATTCCGGCGCCACCGTCGGCGTCTTCTCGGCGGCAGCCGGCGCCGCGTCGGCGCTCGGGCTCACGCCCGAGCAGACCGTGCACGCCCTTGGCATCGCCGGCACCCAGGCGGCGGGGCTGATGGCGGCGCAGTACGGCGCCATGGTGAAGCGCATGCATGCCGGTCGCGCCGCCCAGAGCGGCCTCTACGGCGCGCTCCTCGCGGAACGCGGATTCACCGGCATCGCCGATGTCTTCGAGAGCGAGTATGGCGGATTCTGCACGACCTTCTCGCGCTCGTCGGACCGCTTCGACCGCGCGCAGCTCACCCGCAGCCTGGGCACCAGCTTCGAGACCATGCGGATCTCGCTCAAATTCTATTCCTGCGTCGGCAGCAACCACACCACCCTCGACGCGATCCGCAAGATGCAGGAGCGGCACCCGTTCGGCCCCACGGACATCGAGGGCATCACGGTACGGGGATCGCAGGCGACAGTGGATCATGTAGGCTGGAAATACCGGCCGGCAGGCCTCACCTCGGCGCAGCTCAACCTGCCGTTCTGCGTGGCGACGCTGCTGCTCGAGGGCGACGTCTTCGTCGACCAATTCTCCGAGGCGGTGGTGACGGATCCCCGGCGCATGGGGCTCGCCGAGAAGGTCGAGGTGCTGCACGATCCCGCGATCACGGCCCGCGGCTCGAACTTCCGCCACATGGTGCATGTGGAGGTACGCCTCGCGGATGGAACAGTGCTGCAGGAGACGGTGGAGGCGCCGCGCGGCAGCGAGCTCGCCTTCGCCAACGAGGCGGATGTGGTGGCGAAGTTCCGCAAGCTGGCCGCCCGCACCCTGCCGCCGCCGCAGCTCGACCGGGTGGTCGAGCTGGTGCTTGGGCTGGAGACCGTCCGCGACGCCGCCGCGCTGGCCGCCGCGATGGTGCCGGCCGCGATCTGACGTCGCGGTCCCCTTCCCTTGCTTGACATCGGCGCGTGCCGCCTCGCAGGCTCGCGTCATGACGGAACCGCGGCAGAATGCTGCAACTCCGGGTGCGCGCCGGCTCTGTTGCAGGGGAATTACGATGCCGGCGCTGGCGGCAATGGCGCTGCTGGCGGCCGCCGGCCCTGCGCTCGCCGCCGGGGACTGCGCGCCGCTCGGCCACCCGCCGCGCTATGTCGCCACGGAGGAGCCCGAGCAGGAGGATTTCGACGGCATCGACTTCACCATCCGCAAGGGCGATGGCGCCGAGACCGTCACCGTCCTCGGCCGCACCTGCACCCAGCACTATGCGCTCGCCGCGGGCGCGAAGCCGCTCAGCGACAGCGAGGTCCAAGGCAGCTATCGCGCCCAGCTGGCGAAGCTCGGTGCCGAGATCCTGTTTGCCCAGGACCGCAGCACCTCCGCCCGTATCGGCCAGGGCGAGGACGAGACTTGGATCGCGATCTGGAGCCAACCCAGCGAGATCGACGTGGTGGTGGTGCGGAAGGAGCCCTTCAAGCCCAGCCTGCTGCCGCCCTCCGGCGACGACTATCGGCTCCTCGGGCACATGCCGAACTACGTGGCCGAGCCGCCGGACCGGCAGAGCGCGGCGCAGCAGGGCTTCATGGTGCAGGACGGCGACGACACCTACGGATTGATGGTGGAAGGCGCCAAATACGCTGTCGGCTACATGCTGAAGCCGGGCGCCCGCGCCGCGAGCGACGTCGAGGTCCAGGAGAATTACCGCGGGGCGCTGCAGGCGCTCGGCGCCAGCATTCTTTACACCGAGCCGCGCACCCTGGTGGCGATCCTCGAGAATGCCGGCCGGACCGTTTGGGTGAGCGTGCACAGCCAGGATGGCCGGATCGACGTCGACACCATGGAGGAGAAGCCTTCCGCGCTCGGCGTCACTCCGCCCGACGAGGATGATCTTCGCTCAGCCTTCGCCAAGGACGGCCGCGCCACCCTCTATCTCGATTTCGAGTTCAACAAGCCGACGTTCAAGGCCTCGGCGCGCGCGGCGCTGGCGCCGGTGGCCAAGCTGCTGCAGGACGATCCCAGCCTGCGCCTCACGGTCGAAGGCCATACCGACGATGTCGAGGCGCAGGAGTTCTGTCTCAAACTGTCGCAGGACCGCGCGCAGGCGGTGGTGGACGCGCTGGCCGCCGCCGGGATCGCGCGCGACCGGCTGACCGCCGCCGGCTTCGGCTCCGACAAGCCGATCGGCGACAACGGCACCACCGAGGGCCGTGCCCTCAATCGCCGGATCGAGCTGGTGAAGGGCTGATCGCCTCGGCGCCCTGCTTCCTATCCCTTCTTGCGGCAATGCCAGGCCCAGGCGGTTCGGATGATGGTGTCGAGGTCGGAGAGGCCGGGCGTCCAGCCCAGGACCTCGCGCGCCCGGCTCGCATCCGCCACCAGCACCGGCGGATCGCCCGCCCGCCGCGGGCCCTCCCGCCGCGGGATCCGGTGCCCGGTGATCCGCTCCGCTGCCGCGATCACCTCCCGCACCGAATGCCCCGTCCCCGTCCCCAGATTGAGCGTCAGGCTCAGCCCCCCGGAGAGCAGACGGTCCAGCGCCTTCACATGCGCCTCCGCCAGGTCCTGCACGTGGATGAAGTCCCGGATCGCCGTCCCGTCAGGCGTCGGATAGTCCGTCCCGAACACGTCGATCTGCGCCCGGTTCCCCAGCGCCGCCTCCAGAACCAGCGGAATGAGATGGGTCTCCGGCTGGTGGTCCTCGCCGATCTCCCCCTCGGGATCCGCCCCAGCCGCGTTGAAATACCTGAGCGTCGCATGGGTGAACCCGTGCGCCGACCCGTACCACTGCAGCATCCGCTCCACCATCAGCTTGCTCTCCCCGTAGGGATTCACCGGCCGCTGGAAGGTGCTCTCGCTGATCGGCACCTGCTCGGGGATGCCGTAGGTGGCGCAGGTCGAGGAGAAGACGATGCGGCGGACGTCGTGGGCGCGCATCGCCTCGAGGAGCTTCAGGCTGTTGGTGACGTTGTTGTGGAAATAGGCCTCGGGCTTGCTGACGGATTCGCCGACATAGGCGAAGGCCGCGAAATGCATAACCGCCGCAATGTCATAGCGCTGGAATGTGTCGGTGAGGCACTCGCTGTCGGCGAGATCCGCCTCGACCAGGGGACCCCACCGGACCGCCTCGCGATGACCGTAGACCAGGTTGTCGTAGGTGACGGGCCGATGGCCCGCCCGGGCGAGAGCCTTGCAGGCATGGCTGCCGATATAGCCGGCGCCGCCGGTCACCAAGATCGTCTTGCCCATGGTCTACTGCGGATCGCCGTTCAGGTTGCGGGGTCGAGCACCCCCCGAGAACGGTCGTCCACGCCCCCTTCTTCCGCGCTGCACCACATTTTTTACCTTTTTGACACTCCGATGGACCGCAAGCCCGGTCGCCGGGCGTGGCCGCAGGTGCCCCGCGCCCCACCCGGTTAACGCTGTTTTATCGGGTTCCGGCTCTCCTTGACCTCCCGCCGGCCATGGCGACAATAGCCGCCACGCGGGGCGGAGGCATGCCGGGACGGGCAAGTCCCGGCGAATTCGGGAGTTTTCTGAGGATCTTCGCGGAGTCCACCGGCCGCTTGCGACAGTTGGACGCGAGCGCCTCCGCCACGCCGACGGAATTTCCCGACGAAGATATCGTTGTGTGGGGAGTTCGAGCCGTAGCCCAGGAGTTCTCATGCGCATCGCTGTCATTGGCACCGGTTATGTCGGTTTGGTCTCCGGGGCTTGCTTCTCGGAATTCGGCGTCTCGGTCACCTGCGTCGACAAGGACGCCGGCAAGATCGCACGCCTGAAGGCGGGCGAGATCCCGATCTACGAACCGGGCCTCGATCAGCTTGTTCACAGCAATGCGCGTGCCGGCCGGCTCTCCTTCACCACCGACCTGGCTGAGGCGGTCGCCGGGGTCGACGCGGTCTTCATCGCCGTCGGCACTCCCTCCCGCCGCGGCGACGGCCATGCCGATCTCTCCTACGTCTTCGCCGCCGCCGAGGAGGTGGCGAAGGCGCTCACCGGCTATGCGGTCGTGGTGACGAAGTCGACGGTCCCCGTCGGCACAGGCCGCAAGGTGGCGGCGATCCTGCGCGGCATCCGGCCGGAGGGCAGCTTCGATGTCGCCTCCAACCCCGAATTCCTGCGCGAAGGCTCGGCGATCGGCGATTTCATGCGGCCGGACCGGGTGGTGATCGGCGCCGAGACCGAGCGGGCCCGCGAGGTGATGCGCGGCCTCTACCGGCCCCTCTACCTGATCGAGACGCCGATCGTCTTCACCACCATCGAGACCGCCGAGCTCATCAAATACGCCGCCAACAGCTTCCTCGCGACCAAGATCTCCTTCATCAACGAGGTCGCCGACCTCTGCGAGAAGGTGGGCGCCGACGTCCAGGACGTCGCCAAGGGCATCGGCCTCGACGGCCGCATCGGCAGCAAGTTCCTTCATGCGGGCCCGGGCTATGGCGGCTCCTGCTTCCCCAAGGACTGCCTAGCGCTCGTGCGGACTGCCCAGGAAGCGGGCGCCCCGATCTCGATCGTCGAGCAGGTGGTCAAGGTCAACGACGCCCGCAAGCACAAGATGGCCGACAAGGTGATCAAGGCATGCGGCGGCAGCGTCGCCGGCAAGACGCTTGCCGTGCTGGGCCTCACCTTCAAGCCCAACACCGACGACATGCGGGAATCCCCGAGCCTCGCCATCGTTCCCGCGCTCCAGGCCGCCGGCGCCAGCATCCGCGCCTTCGATCCGGAGGGCATGAAGGAGTCGAAGCAGCTCCTCCCCGGCGTGAGCTTCGCCGAGAACGCCTACGATGCCATGACCGGCGCCGATGCCCTGGTGCTACTGACGGAGTGGAACGAGTTCCGCGCCCTCGACCTCGACCGGGTGCGCGAGCTCCTCAAGTCGCCGACGGTTGTGGATCTCCGCAACATCTACAAGCCCGCCGAGATGGCGGCGGCCGGCTTCTTCTATTTCAGCATCGGCCGCAAATCGAGCGAGCCCACCCCCGCCGAGCAGCGCCTGCGCAGCTCAAGGACCTGACATGACCTCCAAGAAACGCATCCTCGTCACCGGCGGCGCCGGCTTCCTGGGCTCGCACCTGTGCGAGCGGCTGGTGGCGCAGGGGCACGACGTGCTCTCGGTGGACAACTACTTCACCGGCCGCAAGGACAACATCGCCCATCTGCTGCAGCACCCGAACTTCGAGGCGATGCGCCACGACGTCTGCTTCCCGCTCTACGTCGAGGTGGACGAGATCTACAATCTCGCGTGCCCGGCCTCGCCGGTGCACTACCAGTTCGACCCCGTGCAGACCACCAAGACCAGCGTCTCCGGCGCCATCAACATGCTAGGCCTGGCCAAGCGCGTGCGCGCCAAGGTGTTCCAGGCCTCGACCTCCGAGGTCTACGGCGACCCCGTCGTCCATCCGCAGACCGAGGACTATCGCGGCAACGTCAACCCGATCGGGCCGCGCGCCTGCTACGACGAGGGCAAGCGCTGCGCCGAGACCTTGTTCTTCGACTACTACCGGCAGCACAAGCTCCGCATCAAGGTGGTGCGGATCTTCAACACCTATGGGCCGCGCATGCATCCGAATGACGGCCGCGTGGTGTCGAACTTCATCGTGCAGGCGCTCAAGGGCGAGCCGATCACCGTCTATGGCGACGGCAGCCAGACCCGCGCCTTCTGCTACGTGGACGACCTCATCGAGGGCTGGCTCCGCCTGATGGCGACATCAGACGACATCACCGGCCCGATCAACATCGGCAATCCCGTGGAGACGCCGGTACTGGCGCTCGCCGAGAAGATCATCGAGATGGTGGGCTCGCGCTCAGAGATCGTGATGCGGCCGCTGCCGGTGGACGACCCGCTGCAGCGCTGCCCCGACATCACCCGCGCGCGCGAGGTGCTGGGCTGGGAGCCGCGGGTTCCGCTGGAGACCGGCCTCGAGCGCACCATCGCCTATTTCGACCGCCTGCTCGGCGGCGAGGCCAAGGAAGGCTCGGTGCGGAAGCTCCGTGCCTGATCGTTTCCGGCAGGAGTGGCAAGCTCCCGCCCTTATTGCTGCTTCCGCTCAAATGCCCGTGAAAGCGCGCCCGTCCTCCGCGGGTTAGGGCTATCATGCCCGGCGTGGACGGGCTTCGAAGCGCGGTCGGAATGGACGGGCGGCAGGTCCTGCGGATGGATGGGCCGACGCTCGTCTTCGGCGGCCCCTACAGCAATCTGGAAGCGACGCTCGCCGTGCTGGAAGAGGCGCGCCGGCGCGGCATTCCACCCGCGCGCGTCCTCTGCACCGGCGACATCGTCGCCTATTGCGCCGACGCCGCCGCGACCGTCGATGCGGTACGCGCCGCCGGCATCCACGCCATCATGGGCAATTGCGAGGAGTCCCTCGCCGCCAATGCCGAGGATTGCGCGTGCGGCTATGCGGAAGGCAGCGCCTGCGACCGCCTCGCCAGCGAATGGTACGCCCACGCGGACCGCACCCTCGATGCCGAGCGTCGGCGCTGGATGGGAAGCCTGCCGCGCCGCCTCGCCATCGAGATCGGCGGTCGCCGCCTGGCGGTGGTGCATGGCGGCGTCAGGCAGATCAACCGCTTCGTCTTCGCCTCGACACCGGCGGCGGTGAAGCGCGCCGAGCTTGCGGGTCTCGCCGAGGACGGCGTCATCGGCGGCCATTCCGGCCTCCCCTTCAGCGAGGTGATCGACGGCAAGCTCTGGCACAATTCCGGCGCCGCCGGCATGCCCGCCAATGACGGCACGCCGCGCGTCTGGTGCAGCGTGCTGACGCCCGAGGGCGACAATCTCCGCATCGAGCACGTGGCGCTCGACTACGACCATGGGACCGCCGCGGCGAAGATGCGGGCGGCGGGATTACCCGCGGGCTATGCGGCGGCGCTGGAGACCGGCCGCTGGCCCAGCCTCGAGGTGCTGCCGCCGGCGGAGGTCGCCACCTCCGGCCGCGCCATCGAGCCGGGGACGGTGATCTGGAGAAAAGGCGCGACGAGCTTGCGCTGGCCTACGGCGCCATCGGCATCTCTGCGGACGAAACCGCTCGACCCGAATAAATTTCGGGATCCCTCGCTCACCGCCACCAGCGAACCCCGCGCGCGCGTCGCCCTTGAGGCGCTGAAGACGCTCTGGTTCAACACCGGGACCCTCTGCAACATCACCTGCCACCACTGCTACATCGAATCGAGCCCGCGCAACGATCGCCTGGCCTACCTGACGTTGGCGGAGATGCGCAGCTATCTCGACGAGATCGCCCGCGACAGCCTGCCGACGGAGGAGGTGGGATTCACCGGCGGCGAGCCCTTCATGAACCCGGACATCCTGCCGATGCTGGAGGATTGCCTCGGCCGCGGCTTCCGCGTATTGGTGCTCACCAACGCGATGCGGCCGATGCTGCGCCTGAAAGCGCCGCTCCTCGATCTCAAGGCGCGCCTTGGCGAGCGCCTTGTGCTCCGCGTCTCCCTCGATCACTACACGAAGGAACTCCACGAGGACGAGCGCGGGCCCGATACCTGGGCGCCCACTTTCGAGGGCCTGACCTGGCTCGCCCGCAACGGCTTCAACCTGGCGATCGCCGGCCGCCTGCTCTGGGGCGAGAGCGAGACCTCTACGCGCCAGGGCTACGCCGAGTTCTTCGCCCGCCACGGGATCCCCGTCGATGCCGAGGATCGTGCGGCGCTGGTGCTCTTCCCGGAGATGGACGCCGCCGTCGACGTGCCGGAGATCACCGAGGCCTGCTGGGATATCCTCCACGTCGACCCCGCCAGCGTGATGTGCGCTACCTCGCGCATGGTGGTGAAGCGCAAGGAGGCCGCGCAGCCGGCGGTGCTCGCCTGCACCCTCCTCCCCTACGACCCGCAATTCGAACTGGGCGCCACTTTGGCCGAGGCCAGCGGCGCCGTCGCCCTCAACCACCCGCACTGCGCCAAGTTCTGCGTACTGGGCGGCGGGTCATGCAGCAGGAGCTGATCTCCGCGCAGCCGCCCCTGTACGCTACGAGCACCGCCCCTGCGTATCTCTGTGGGAGCTCACGCAGGGCAGCCTGCGTAGCACTGATTGCTTCCGTTGTGGCTGGAGTCCACCTCGGCCCGACCCCGGGCACGCGCACTGAAACGAAGCCCACTGAGGAGCAGAAGTGACATGGCCGCTAGAAGCGCCATTGCGACCAATAGCTCAAGCAGCGTGAATCCCGAGATCCGCGCGAAAAGACACCGCCATCTGCGTCATAGGTGACGCGCGCTGATCACCGCGCGCGGCCGATCGCTCCCGCCACGATATCCGCCAAATGCCGCGCGACTTTTCTTCGATCGGTCCTCGGCAAGGCACCGATCCGCTCGGCGTCGCGGGCTTCGATGGTCGCGATCTTCGCGCACCGCACCACTGACTCTGCGGGGAGCCCTGCTGCATCGAGGTCGGAGACGGCCACATCCTCCGGCCAGCCGCGGTTTTCGGCGCTGGTGATCATCGTCACCCAGAGCAAGCCATGCGACATCTCGAGCGCACCGGCGGCGATCACCAATGCCGGCCGCCTCTGACGAACCGGTCTATCCGTGTAGGGAAACGGGACCTTGACGACATCCCAGGTCTCAAAGGCGGCCATAGGCCCGCCGATCGCTGTCAGAGGCCCACTCGTTGAAGGTCGCGAAAGGGTCGTCGGGGGGCCCGGCTGTCGCCTTGGTCAGAATGACGCGATCGCCCTCGATGGTATAGGCAATTTCGTCGCCTTCCTTGATCCGGAGCGCGGCCCGCACCGGCTGCGGAATCGTCGTCTGCGCCTTGCTGGTGATCTTGCTGGTGATCATGACGGCCCTGGTAAGGATTCTCCTTTCTGAAGGTAAGGAATTTCCTTTCACGCGTCAAGCCGCGGCTCATGATGGACCTGGCTTTAGATCAGGGTTCGATAGTGCTCCGACAGGTATCATCACGAGATAGGTCCAAAATCCCGCTTGCGGCAGCGAGGGATGGCTAGCGAAGAGCACAATAATTGCAGGCAATCCTACCCAAATAGCGAGGACAACGAAGCCAAAATCGCCGGCGTCGGTCGCGCCAAACGCGTATATATTTTTCTTGCTCGGTCACGGCAAAAGCCGATTAGTCGCGATCCGAATCATCTCGCTTTTTGTGCGGCGCACCTTCGACGAAGCGATCCACTTTAGGTTCTTATCGAATTCGGACTCGATCTGCACGGAGTGCGCTTCCGAAATGCCGACGGGCGCAACCCCAGCCGCTCCGGCCGGGCAGCTTCAAGGGCGCGAACCCCTCAGCGGCCGGGCTTCGCCTCCGCCGGCACGCCCGCGGCTTTGAGCGCCTTCTGCTGGCGCTTCGCCATCACATCCACGTCGAAATCGTCGATCAAGCCGCGGAACAGGCGGTGCCAGTTCACCTCCGCCTTCAAATGAGTGAAGACGGATCCCAGGCCGATCGCTGCGCGGTCCATGAAGACGAACTCGCGCGGCGGCTTGACGCCGCCGAGCTTGCGGAGATCCCGGTGCACCTCCTCGGCGACGTCGCTGCCGTAGGCGCCGGTCTCGGCGTCCTGGATGCGGCGCTTGCGATCGTCGAGGAGCGGCGCATAGACGAAGCGGGCCCAGCGGTTGAGCACCGCGATCATCTCCCGCGACAAGCTCTTGAAGCCCCAGGTCTCGTAAGCATGGATCGCCATCGCCTCGTCGTCGCGATCAAGCGCGTGATAGAGGTCGATCACGCCCTTGACGAAAGAGGCGGGAAAGATCCGCACGCAGCCGAAATCGAGAAGATTGACGCCATGATCCGGCCGCACTGTGTAGTTGCCGAGATGCGGATCGCCGTGGATGACGCCGTAGTCGTAGAACGGCACGTACCAGGCGTGGAAGAGGTTGCGCGCGATCTCGTTGCGCGCCTCTATCGGCGCCTTGGCGGCGTCGAGCAGCGGCGTGCCCTCGAGCCAGGTCATGGTGAGGAGCCGGCGCGTCGAGAGCGGGGGCACGTCCACCGGCACATGGACATGGGGCTCGTTGGCGAGCGCCGCGCGGTAGAAGCGCATGTGCGCGGCCTCTCGGACATAGTCGAGCTCCTCGCGGAGCCGTGCCGCGATCTCCTGATGGATCTCCGACGTCGTCACCGCGCGGTCGTAGCGCTCGTAGATCGAGAGCGCCAGGCGGAGCTGGGTGAGATCCGCCTCCACCGCCGAGTCCATGTCGGGATATTGGAGCTTGCAGGCGAGCTGCGTGCCGTCGAGCGCCTCGGCGCGATGCACCTGGCCCAGCGACGCCGCCCGCGCCGCCTCGTGCTCGAAGCGGCGGAACTTCTTCTGCCAGTCGGGGCCGAGCTCGCCCGCCATGCGGCGCTTGACGAAGGCCCAGCCCATGGGCGGCGCGTTGGCCTGGAGATGCGCGAGCTCACCCGCATATTCCCGCGGCAGCGCGTCGGGGATGGTGGCGAGGAGCTGCGCCACCTTCATCAGCGGCCCCTTGATGCCGCCGAGCGCGGCCTTGAGATCCGCCGCATGGCGCGCGCGGTCGACGGGAACGCCGAGATAGCGCTCGCCCGCCAGCCGGGCCGCGAGCCCGCCCACGGTGGCGGAGACCCGCGCATAGCGGCGAACCCGTCCTGCTAGGGTGTTGCCCTCGGCCAAGCGCGGTCCTTCGCCCTCAGCCGAGCTTCTCGAGCTCGTCGATGAAGCCCGCGATTACCGAGAGGCCCTTGTCCCAGAATTTGGGATCGCTGGCGTCGAGGCCGAAGGGCGCCAGCAGCTCCTTGTGCCGGCGCGTGCCGCCGGCGCGCAGCATGTCGAGGTACTTCTCGGCGAAGCCCTGATGCGCCTCCTGATAGGCGGCGTAGAGCGAGTTCACCAGGCAGTCGCCGAAGGCGTAGGCGTAGACGTAGAAGGGCGTGTGGATGAAATGCGGGATGTAGGTCCAGTAGTGCCGGTACTCGTCCTCGAAGGCGATCGCCGGGCCGAGGCTCTCACGCTGGATGTCGAGCCAGATCTCGCCCACCCGCTCCGGCGTCAGCTCGCCCTGGCGGCGCTCGTCATGGACGCGGATCTCGAAGGTGACGAAGGCGATCTGCCGCACCACGGTGTTGAGCATATCCTCGACCTTGCCGGCGAGCAGCGCCTTGCGCCGCTTCGGATCCTGCTCGGCCTTCAAAAGCGCGCGGAAGGTCAGCATCTCGCCGAAGACCGAGGCGGTCTCCGCGAGCGTCAGCGGCGTGTCCGACATCAGCGCGCCCTGCGGCCCCGCCAGCACCTGATGGACGCCATGGCCCAGCTCGTGAGCCAGCGTCATCACGTCCCGGGTCTTGCCCTGGTAGTTGAGCAGGAGATAGGGATGCGCCGAGGGCACGGTCGGATGCGCGAAAGCGCCCGGCGATTTCCCTGGCCGGACCGGCGCGTCGATCCAGCGCTTGTCGAAGAAGTTGCGCCCGACCGCCGCCAAGTCCGGCGAGAAGGCGTTGTAGGCTTTGAGGACGGTGTCGCGCGCCTCCTCCCAGGGAATCGTGCGCGTCTCCTCGTCGGGGAGCGGCGCGTTGCGGTCCCAGTACTTGAGCGTCTCGGCGCCGAACCACTTGGCCTTGAGCCGGTAATAGCGATGGGAGAGGCGCGGATAGGCGGCGCGGACCGCGGAGATCAGCGCGTCCACCACCTCGTCCTCGACGAAATTGGCGAGGTTGCGCGACGAGATCGGCCGCTTGAACTTGCGCCAGCGGTCCTCGATCTCCTTGTCCTTGGCGAGCGTGTTGGTGACCAGAGCGAAGAGCCGCGCGTTGCGGCCGAACACCTCGCCGAGCGACTTCGCCGCCGTCTTGCGCATCGCCGGGTCGGGCTCGGAGAGGAGATGCAGCGCCTCGGCGCTGGTGAGGTCCTTGCCGTCGACGGGGAAGCGGAGATCCGCCATCGTCTCGTCGAAGAGCCGGGTCCAGGCGGCGCGGCCGGCGACGTATTTCTCGTGCAGCAGCTTCTCCACCTCGTCGCTGAGCTGATGCTCGCGGAAGGCGCGGACATCACGGAGCCAGGCGGCGTAATGGGCAAGCTCCTTCGCCTTCAGCTGCCCAGCGAGGACGTCGTCCTCGATCTTGTTGAGCTCGAGGGTGAAGAACAGCAGCGTCGAGGAGATGTCGTTGACCTGCTCCTGCATCATCTGGAAGAAGCGGCCGATCTCCGGGTTCGACTGGTCGCCGGCATAGACCAGCCCGGCGTAGCTCATGATGCGGCCGAGCGTATCCTGCAGCGTCTCGTAGGCGGCGACCGCGGCGCCGAGGTCGTGGCCCGGGAGCCCGGCGAGCTTCCCCTTGTAAGCCGCCTCGAAGCTCCGGGCCTCGGTGGCAGAGCGCTCGAGATCGCGCTTCAGCTCCGGGCTGTCGCGGCCGGGATAGAGATCGGCGAGATCCCACTCCGGGAGGTTGCCCAGTGCGGGCTTGCTCTCGTCCTTGGCGAGGGCGGTCGCGCGATCCTTGCTGGCCATTCGCTGTCCTTGCTGTTGGGCTTCCGGGGTCCCCTTGGATATAGCCTTCCGATGCCGCAGCGCCAAGCGCATGCCGCCTATTCCGCTTGTGTCACAAAGGCCTTAGAAAAGCCGCCTTGGGCTGGATCATCGCCGGCCAGGAGGGCGGGGGACCCGCCGAGAGGGAGGGAATGGACTACAGCAGCTGGCGCAACCTGCCCGACCTGTTCTTCCAGCAGGCGGCCAAGAAGGGCGAGCGGCCCTTCCTCTGGGCAAAGCGCGACGGCCGCTACCGGCCGCGCTCCTGGCGCGAGACCGCCGAGGAGGTGTCGGATCTCGCCCGTGGCCTCAAGGCGATCGGCCTCCGGCCCGGCGAGCGCGTGGGCCTGGTGGCAGAGAACCGGCCGCGCTGGACGATCGCCGATCTCGCCATCATGGCGGCGGGGGCGGTCACGGTCCCGGCCTATACCACCAACACGGTGGACGACCACCGCCACGTGCTGGCGAACAGCGGCGTGCGCGCCGTCATCGTCTCTACCAGCGCGCTCGCCCACCGGGTGATCCCCGCCGCCGACCAGGTGACCACGGTCGAGACCATCATCACCATGGAGCCGCTCGCCACCGGCCAGGTCTCCCACGCGGAGGTCCTGAGCTGGGACGAGGTGGTGGCGCGCGGCAAGTCGGTGCCCGACGACATCGCGGCGACGGTGGCGCGGATCGGCCGCGACGACACCGCCTGCCTCATCTACACCTCCGGCACCGGCGGCGTGCCGCGCGGCGTCATGCTGAGCCACGCCAACATCCTCGCCAACTGTCGCGGCGCCTACCATCTGCTGGAGGCGATCGGCTATGGCGACGAGGTCTTCCTCTGCTTCCTGCCGCTCTCGCACTCCTACGAGCACACGGCAGGGATGATGTTTCCGCTCTCCTTGGGCGCCGAGATCTATTTCGCCGAGGGCGCGGAGACGCTCGCCGCCAACCTGATCGAGGCGCGGCCCACCATCATGACCGCGGTGCCGCGCCTCTACGAGACGCTGCACCAGCGAATGCTGCGCGGCATCGAGCGCGAGGGCGGGCTCAAGCAGAAGCTCTTCATGCGCACCCTGGCGCTCGGCCGCAAGCGCTATGACGATCCCAAGAGCCTCGCCCTCGGCGAGCGGCTGACCAATTGGCTTCTCGACCTCGCGGTGCGCCGCAAGGTGCGCCAGCGCTTCGGCGGCCGGCTCAAGGCGATGGTCTCCGGCGGCGCGCCGCTCAATCCCGAGATCGGGAAATTCTTCCTCGCATTGGGCGTGCCGCTGCTGCAGGGCTATGGCCAGACCGAGGCCTCACCCGTGGTGAGCGCCAACCCGCCGAACCGCATCAAGATCCACACCGTGGGCCCGCCGCTGTTGGGCGTCGAGGTCAGGATCGCCGAGGACGGCGAGATCCTGGTGCGCGGCGAAAACATCATGAAGGGCTACTGGAACGATCCCGAGGCGACGGCGCGGGCGATCGTCGACGGCTGGCTCCATACCGGCGACGTCGGTCTCATCGATGCCGACGGCTATATCCAGATCACCGACCGCAAGCGCGACTTCATCAAGAACTCCGGCGGCGACATGGTGTCGCCGGCCCGCGTCGAGGGCTATCTGACGCTGCAGCCGGAAGTGGCGCAAGCGATGGTGTTCGGCGACCGCCGGCCCTATCTGGTGGCGGTCGTCGTGCCGCACGCCGAAGTGATCGAGCGCATCGCCCAGGAGCGCGGCGCGGCGCCGGTGCTGGGCGATCTCAGCGAGGACCCCGACCTCGTGAAGGCGGTGGCGGCGGCGGTGAACCGGGTCAACGCCGAGCTCTCGCCGATCGAGCGCGTGCGCCGCTTCACCATCGCCCGCGAGCCCTTCACCACGGCGAACGGCCAGATGACCCCCACCCTCAAGATCAAGCGCCACGCGATCCGCCAGGCCTATGGCGAGGCGCTCCTCAAGCTCTACGAGGTGAAGGCGGCGTGAGCGCGCCGCCACGCAAATGCGCGATCAGCTGGCGCGCGTGCGCCGGCAGCTCGGCGAGATTGCGTGTGCAGAGGGTGAGCTGGCGGAGCGCCCAGGGATCGGCGAGCGGAACGATCTCGATCGCCATCACCTGCCGACAGCGATGGGCGGCGCTCTCCGGAATGATGGCGAGGCCCACGCCCTCCTCCACCATGCGGCAGATCGCGTCGAAGCCGCGGAGCCGCACGCGAAGCCGCAGCCGGCGGCCGAGCCGCTGCGCGTGCCGCGCCAGATAATCCTGCAGCGCGCTGCCCGGGCTCAAGCCGACGAAGTCGCGGTTCACCACCTCGCGGAGCGCAAGCCTTTTCCGGCGCGCGAGCGGATGGCCACCGGGCACCGCCAGCACCAGCCGGTCGGCGCGGAACGGCAGCGTCTCGAGGCCGGCGAGGTCGACGGCGTCGCTGACGATCCCGGCATCGGCGACGCCCTCGCGCAAGGCGTCCGCGATCTCGTCGCTCGGCCGCTCCTCGAGATCGACGTCGATGTTGGGGTGCGCCGTGAGGAATTCCGCAAGTGCCTCGGGCAGGAACTCGGTGAGCGCCGCGGTGTTGGAGAGGAGCCGCACATGGCCGCGGAGCCCCCGCGCGTAGTCGCCGAGCTCGCCGCGCATGCGCTCGACCTGCTGCAGCACCAGGCGCGCGTGATGAAGGAGCGCGCGGCCCGCCGGCGTCAGCGTCACGCCGCGCCGGCCCCGCTCCAGCACCGCAACGCCGAGCGCCTCCTCCATGCCGCGGATGCGGGCGCTCGCCGAGGCCAGCGCCAGATGCGCGCGGCTCGCACCATGGGTGATGCTGGCGGTCTCGGCGACGGCGACGAAGAGGCGGAGGTCGGTGAGGTCGAAGTGCATCGGAAACCCGCATGAATTCGGCCTATCCTGCCTTCGTTTCAGCCGAAGGCAGGCTTGCGCACTCCCACATTGTCCGCCGCGCGGCGGGCCGTCAACCTCGCCGCATGCTGGAGTTCGCCGCCGTCATCGCGACCTTCCTCATCGCCGGCGCTGTCAAGGGCGTCATTGGCCTGGGACTGCCCACCATCGCCATGGGGCTCTTGGGATCGGTGATGGCGCCGGCAAAGGCGGCGGCGCTGCTGGTGGTGCCGTCCCTGGTGACCAACGTCTGGCAGCTCGCGGCGGGTCCGCGCTTCGGCGCGCTGCTGCGCCGCCTCTGGCCGCTGCTGCTCGGGATCTGCGTCGGGACCTGGGCGGGCGGCGGCATCCTCGCCTCGAACGTGAGCGGGATCGCGAGCGCTGCGCTCGGCGTCGCCTTGGCGCTCTACGGGATCTTCGGCCTCGCCGCGCCGCAGCTCTCGGTGCCGCGATGGGCGCGGCCCTGGCTCGCGCCGGTCGCTGGCGCCGCCACCGGCCTGGTAAGCGCCGCCACCGGCGTCTTCGTCCTTCCCGCCGTCCCCTACCTGCAGGCGCTGGCGCTCGAGAAAGAGGACCTCGTGCAGGCGCTCGGCCTCTCCTTCACCGTCTCGACCCTGGCGCTCGCCGCCGGCCTCGCCCATGACGGTATCCTGCCGGTCTCGACGGCGGGAGCGTCTCTCCTCGCGCTCGCGCCGGCGCTCGTCGGCATGGTCCTCGGCCAACGAGTACGTCGGCGCATCGAGCCCAGACTCTTCCGGCGCTGCTTCTTCCTGGGCCTGCTCGCCCTCGGCGGCGATCTCCTGATCCGGGCCGTGATCTAGCGGCTGCGCCGGAACACCGGAGTGCTGAGATATTTGAGGCCGGAGTCCACCAGCAGGGTGGCGACGGCGGCATTGGGCCCGAGCCGCTTGCCGACCTCGATCGCGGCGATGACGTTGGCGCCTGACGAAGTCCCGGTGAAGAGCCCTTCCTCCCGCGCCAGCCGCCGCGCCATTGCCTCGGCGTCTGCGGTCGGCACGGGAATGATCTCGTCCACCAAGTCCGGATCCCACATCGGCGGCGCGTAGCCGATGCCGATCCCCTCGATCCGGTGCGCGCCGGGCGGGCCGTCCGAGAGCACCGCGGATTCGCCGGGCTCGACGGCGACGACCCTCACCTTGGGATCACGCCGCCGGAGCGCTGCGGCGACACCGTTTAGCGAGGCCGCGGTGCCGACCGATTGCACGAAGGCGTCGACCTCGCCGCCGGTCTGCTGCCAGATCTCCTCGCCCATCGGGTGATATCCGGCGATGCTGTCTCGATTGTTGAGCTGATCGGTCCAATAGGTGCGCGGCGCGCGGCTGATCTCCCGGGCGACGGCGATCATGTCGCCGATGAGCTTCTTGCTGATGAGCCCGCCCTCGCTCGGCACCAGGGTGAGCTCGGCGCCGAAGGCCGCCATCTGGGTGAGCTTCTCCTCGCTGAAGGCATCGGACGTCACGATGCGCAGGCGATAGCCCTTGGCGGCGCAGACCAGCGCCAGCGAGGCGCCGGTGCTGCCGCCGGTATACTCGACGATGGTATCGCCAGGCTTCAGCCGGCCATCCGCCTCCGGCCGGCCGATCATCGCCTGAGCCATGCGGTCCTTCATGCTGCCAGTGGGGTTCTCGCCCTCCACCTTCACATAGATCCGCGCGCAGCCCGCCGGCACCACGCGCCTCAGCGCCACTAGCGAAGTCCCGCCGATCGTCTCCAGAACATTGCCGCTGATGCCCATGGCTTTTATCCCTTCCGCTTCAGCCACTTCAGGAGCGCCACCGCGTTGTTGTGCCGCTCGTCGCGGGCGGCGAAGAGCAAGGTCGCTTTCCCGCGGCGGAGATGGGCGCGCAGCTCTTGCGACGCCGCTTGCGTCTTCTCGCTTTCGAGCTCGACGTCATACGCCCTGCAGAACTCCGCCCACCGCTCCGGGTGCCCATGAAAGCGCTTGCGCAACGCATCGCTGGGCGCGATCTCCCGGAGCCAGAAGTCGACCCGCGCCTTCTCTTTGGCAAGACCGCGCGGCCACAGCCGGTCGACCAGGATGCGCGTGCCGTCGCCGTCTTCCGGCGGGTCGTAGACGCGTTTCAGCGCGGGCAGCCTCGCGGCCATTGGAAAGCATTTCCATGCATATGCAAATGATGTATATGCATACAACTATGGCCGCCCGGACGCAACCCCGAAAGACCCTCCGTGCCGATGCCCGGGCGCTGAGCGAGAGCTGCCCCGGCTGGAACAGCCGCCTCGCCGCGCGGCGCATCACGCAGTTCCTCGATCGCGAGTTGGCGGAGCTCGGCCTCTCGGTGGCGCAGCTCGGGCTGATGGCACAGATCGCGGCCGCCGAGGACGACACGCTGGGCGCGCTCGCCGAGCGCACCGGCCTCGAGCAGTCGACGCTGTCGCGGAATCTCCGCACGCTGGAGCGCGAGGGGCTGGTGGAGATCGCCGCGGTGGAGAACGATCTCCGCCGCCGCGCGGTCTGGCTCACCGAGACCGGCGCGCGGCGGCTGGAAGCGGCGATCCCGGTCTGGCGCAAGGCGCAGGCGAAGCTGACGCGCCGCCTCTCCCCCAATTTCGCCCGCCGGCTCGCGGAGGAAACGGGCGCGCTCCTCGCGAGCGGCTAGCTGTTGCTATACCGCCGGTACCAGTCGACGAAGCGCGGCAGCCCGTCGTCGATGGTGGTCTTGGGCTCGAAGCCGAAGTCGCGCCGGCTCGCCTCGATGTCGGCGTAGGTCGCCGCCACGTCGCCGGGCTGCATCGGCAGCAGCGTGCGCGCTGCCTTGATGCCGATGGCGTTCTCCAGCACCTGGACGAAGCGCTCGAGCTCCTCGCTGCGATGATTGCCGAGATTGTAGACCCGGCACGGCGGCTCCTTGCCGCTATCCGCCGGCGGCTTCTCGAGGCAGGCGAGGACGCCGGCGACGATGTCATCGATATAGGTGAAGTCGCGCCGCATCTTGCCGTTGTTGAAGAGCGCGATCGGCTTCCCGGCGAGGATCGCTTCCGTGAAGAGCCAGGCCGCCATGTCCGGCCGCCCCCAGGGCCCGTAGACCGTAAAGAAGCGCAGGCCCGACATCGGAATGCGGTAGAGGTGCGAATAGCAGTAGCCCATCAGCTCGTCCGCCTTCTTGCTGGCGGCGTAGAGCGACTGCGGCGTGTCGACGGGATCCTCGACCGCGAACGGGAGCTTGGTGTTGCCGCCATAGACCGAGGAGGAGCTGGCGTAGACGAGATGCTTGAGGCCCTTGGCGTGGCGGCAGGCCTCCAGCACCTCGAGCTGGCCCACGATGTTGGCGCTCACATAGGCGTGCGGGTTGACCAGCGAGTAGCGCACCCCCGCCTGCGCTGCCAGATGCACGATGCGGTCGATGCCGG
>DATJOK010000010.1:0-14391 GCA_035507155.1 Allostellaceae bacterium | reverse complement strand
CCGCGTGTAGCTCCGCACCAGCTCATGGAGCGCCGCCGTGTCCCCCGCGCTCCGCCACTTCTGCGCCAGCTCAACCTCGTGGTCCCGCGTCAGCAGCGGCTCCCTCATCGAGGCCTTGATGAAAACCAGGTTCGCTTTCTGCGTTTGGCGATCATCCACGTGGACCATGACGGCTCTCCAGCGGCAAGCCGGGCGGCAGCCTCAGGTCGCCATCTCCGCCGATCCTTCGGCCGAGCCGGGAGGCTGACCCGCAACCGGCACGGCAGACCATGCCGCCGCATCCGCCCCGTCGTCTTGCCGCCGATTGCCGGAACACCCCGGCCCTTGCGGCGATGCCCACGGCGCTCGCCGCGGCCTCTTCGACCCGCGCCCCGCTCAGGCGAGGCTGCGGCGATAGTCGGTCGGCGTGCGGCCGGTGAGCTTGCGGAAGACCGCGGTGAAGGAGCTGGTCTCGCTGTAGCCGATGCGCAGCGCGATGTCGGTGACCGAGAGGTCGGGCTTCGCCAACAGCACCTTCGCCAGATCGATGCGGCGCGCGGTGTGATAGCGATGCGGCGGCAGGCCGAAGGACTGCTTGAACGCCCGCGAGAAATGGAACGGGCTGAGCTGCGCCAGCTCGGCGAGCGATGCCAGCGAGATCGGCTCCGCCAGATTCTCCTCGATGTACTCGACGACGCGATTCTTCTGCCAGCCGGCAAGGCCGCCGCGCCGCATCGGCTCCGCCGGTGCCACGCCGTTGTGCAGGCGGACCAGCTCATGGGCCAGCACGATGCTGAGCGCCTCCGCATAGAGGCGGTTCGCCGTGCCGCCATGCTCGACCTGGCTCTTCAGCTTGACCGCGGTGTCCCAGAGACCGGCATCGTCGAAGAACAGCTGCGGCTGGAAGTCGATCTCGCCGAAGCGGAGCTCCGGATCCAGCAGCGGTCCGCTGGGGTCGATGTAGAGGTAGGTCGAGCGCGCCAGCGCGCGCGGCTCCTGCCAGCCGCGGAATTTCCGGCCGGCAGGCACGAAGGTGAGCTTGCGATTGAAGTCGTGCCGCGTCGAGCTCGGCAGACCCTCGATGAAGGTCTCGCCATCACGGCGCTCGCCCCGGTCGGCGGCGATCAGCAGATGCCTGGGCGCGCAGTAGCCGTACTCGAAATGCTCCTGCCGGGTCAGCTGCACGACGTCGGCAGCGATCCCACGCCAGGCGGCGCTCTGGCGCTTGGCGATGTCGGGGGGCGTGATCGTCACGCCGACATGTCTGATTTCAGGAGCATCGAAGGAGATATCGAAAGGGGCATCGGCGCACTCGATCATGACTCAACCTCTGCGGAATGGAACTGACCCACCGCCCGACGCCCCTCCCCCTGCATTCTTTCAGCTGTGCCGTATCCCGCCGGCAGCGGTGGAATACGGCATACCGAGACCGAGATATAGGCAGCCCCTGCCGAACCTCCCATGCGGCGCAAGACTGGGTTGCAACAGGCAGAATTCCGCTCGCGCGTCTGTGAAGGGCCGGGTCGCCGACAGCACGCAGATTTCTGGCCGATCGCACAAACCACGCAATATCGCGGCTTTCTCGGCAAGGACGGCTCTGTCAGCAGACCATCGCTCTGCAACTATGAGCCTCGGACCGGGCTTTCTATTCCGCTTCGCGCAGGGAGCCGGCGGTCGACCGACGGTAACATTGTCGAGAGCGTGGGACTCGTGCAGATCAATCTCAGCAAGCATCGCGCCATCATCAGCGGATCCACCGCCGGCATCGGCTTCGCCATTGCCTTGAGTCTCGCGCGCGCGGGCGCCGCCGTCATCCTTAACGGACGCAGCGAGACCTCCACCATCGAGGCGGCGCGGCGACTGACAGAGCTGGTCCCCGCCGCGCGCGTCGACGGCATCGCCGCCGACCTCGCCACCGGGGCGGGCGCAAACTACTTCGTCAGCAAGGCGGGCTCGGCTGACATTGTCGTGAACAACCTCGGCATCTATGGACCCAAGCCCTTCGCCGAGATCACGGACGCCGAGTGGAGCCACATCTTCGAGGCGAACGTGATGAGCGGCGTGCGCCTCGCCCGCCACTATTTCCCGAAAATGCTGGCGGCGAACTGGGGCCGCATCATCTTCGTCTCCAGCGAATCGGCGCTGCAGATCCCGAGCGAGATGATCCACTACGGCATGACCAAGACCGCCCAGCTCGCGGTGGCGCGCGGCCTCGCGGAGCTCACCGCGGGCACCGGCGTCACCGTCAATTCGGTATTGCCGGGTCCGACGCGGAGCGAGGGCGTGGCGGCTTTCCTGCGCGAGACCGCGAAGAGCCGCGGCGTCCCGGAAGCGGAGATCGAGCGCTCCTTCTTCGTGACGGAGCGGCCGAGCTCGCTGCTGCGACGTTTCGCCACCGTCGAGGAGGTGGCGAACATGGTGGTCTACACGGCCTCCGAGGAGGCGGCCGCCACCAACGGCGCAGCGCTCAGGGTCGATGGCGGGGTGCTGCGATCGATCGCCTGAGGGAGCATCACGATTTCGCGGGCTGACGAGCGTGGCTTGCGCGCCTCGTGGTGCTGCCCGCGGGAACGGGGCAATCGCTCGATGCTCACGGCAACCGCCCGCAAGATGGACGCGGCGGCGATGCCTATCTGCAGCCGTGACGGTATCGACGACGGTCGCGGCGGTGCTCGCACGCGCCGATCGCCGATGACGCAGTCGTGAGGGGGCCGATCAACTCCGCCCTTGCGCATTCAAAAGGAACCGAACCATGACCCGTCTCTCCCATGCTCTCGGCCTGCTGCCGGCGGTCGCGCTGGCGGTGGGCACGCTCGCCTTCACCGCGCCGGCGGCGCTCGCCGACCAGTACCCACGCAACTGGAACGTCCAGAGCACCGACGTGCCGCAGCCGGTCTACGACTTCCTCCCCGGCCACAACGCCCGGATGCGCGTCCCCGGCGTCAGCGCACAGAACTCGACGCCGACAGCCGGCCCGATCGAGTACCAGTTCACCCCGGGCTCGACGACATTCCATCACGTCGCCAACTGAATGGAGCGCCCGACGGGAAGCCGCGCGCCGGAGCGGTGCGCGGCTTCTTCGTGCGGAGACTGACCATGCGAATCATCCCGCGACTTTCAGCTGCAACGGCGGCGATGTTGCTGGCGGGCACCATGCTGCTCGCCACGCCGGCGATCACGCGCGCCGCCGACGGCGAGTTCGGCCAGCCGATGGCGATTCCGACGCCGCTGCCCGATATTCCCTCGGTGCACCCCAGCGCGTCCTTCGGCGGCCTCGCCAGCGCCCCGGCGCTGCCGATGCCGAACTATTCGCCGGCAGCGAACCTCGGCCCGGTGACGGGCTACGGTCCGGGCGGCATGAGCGCGATGCCGGGCGCGCCGGCGAACCCGCCCTATAGCGGCGGCGGGCTCGGCGGCCGGCGTTGACCCTGCGATGCGCCGGCCCGCTCGCCTTGGGGCTCTCGCCCTCTCGCTGCTGACCGGCCTCGCCGCCTGCGACCTCGGGCCCGACTACAAGCATCCTGAGACCGAGACGCCCACCGCCTGGCGCGAGGCCGATCCGGCCCGGCAAGCGCACTGGCCCGCCCCCGGCTGGTGGAAGGGATTCGGCTCGCGGGAGCTCGACGGCTTCATCGCCGAGGCCGAGCGCGCCAACTTCGATCTCGCCGCCGCGGTGGCGCGGGTGCACGAGGCGGACGCCCAGGTGCGGATCGCCGGGGCGCCTCTGCTGCCGTCGGTGCAGCTCGGCAGCGCCGCCACCACGCAGCAGGCCGTCTCGCAGTTTTCCGGCAACCAGATCCACTTCTCGAACTACTCCGCCGCGGTCAGCGCCTCCTACGAGATCGACTTCTGGGGCAAGAACCGCGCGGCGCGCGACGCCGCCGAATTCGCCGATCTCGCCAGCCGCTACGACCGGGAAGTGGTCGAGCTCACAGTGGTTTCCGGCGTCGCGACGACATATTTCCTGGCGCTCGGGCTGCAGGACCGGCTGCAGGTGGCGCAGGAGAATCTCGCCAATGCCGAAAGCGTGCTCGAGGTGATCAATGCGCGCGTTCAGGTCGGCACCGACATGGCGCTCGACGTGGCGCAGCAGGAGACCGTGGTCGCCGGGCTGAAGGCGGCGATCCCGCCGCTGCAGCAGCAGCTCTCGCAGGCGATCGACGCGCTCGCCATCCTCATCGGCAAGCCGCCCGAGACCGTGAAGCTGACGGGGAACTCCCTCGGCACGCTGACGGCACCGACGGTCGCGCCCGGATTGCCGTCCGAGCTCCTCGTGCGCCGGCCCGACGTGCGCGAGGCGGAGGCGCAGCTCGTCGAGGCCAACGCCAACATCAAAGTGGCGCGGGCACAGTTCTTTCCCAGCATCGAGCTCACCGGCGCCGGCGGCTTCGAGAGCCTGGCGCTTTCGTCCTTCGGCGGGCCGAGCAGCCAGATCTACAGCCTCGCCGCCTCGCTCACCCAGCCGATCTTCGAGGGCGGCGCCCTCGAGGGGCAGCTGCAATTCTCCAAGGCGCGCTACCAGGAGCTGCTGCAGGACTACGCCAAGTCGATCGTCGCTGCCTTCAGCAATGTGGAGGACTCGCTCGTCTCGACCCGGCGCACCGGTGAGCAGCAGGCGGACGAGGAGATCGCGGTGGAAAAAGCGCGCCTCGCCTACGACATCTCCCAGGCGCAGTTCCGCATCGGCACGGTTGATCTGCTGACCGTGCTCAACACCGAGACGGCGCTCTTCACCGCCGATGACCTGCTGGTGCAGGACAAGCTTGCCCATATGCAGGCGCTGGTCGGCCTCTTCAACGCCCTGGGGGGCGGCTGGCAGGACAGCGATATGGTGGGTGCGCCCGCGCGCCTGCCGGTTGCCGATCGGTCGTCGCCCGCGATGGCCGGTGAAATGAAATCGCCGTAAGGCTAGAATGCGCGCAGCGGGAGAGTGCGGCGCCGGCGCGAAAGCGCCGCGCGATGCGCGCGGAGGAGACCCTCATGTGGTACCGGTTCATGATCGGCCTCGTCGCGCTGACCCTGATGGGGCCAGCCACTGGCGCCTTTGCCCAGTCCGCGGACCAGCCCCGCCAGGCACCGATCGTCGGCGGCAAGCGCATCCAGCCCCACGCCGATGAATTCAGCGGACCCAACACCAAGCCCGATGTGCCGCCGGCGGAAGCGAAGGATCTCGATGCTCTCTACCAGCAGATCCTGCACGACAGCGCCGAGCCTCTCGATTCAGGGGGAAGCGGCAACCCGCCTGGCAAGCCACCCGCCAATCCCTCGAAGCCGCGCTGAGATCTTCCCGAGGGTTGCGACAAGAGCCTCGCAATCGCGTCCGGAACTCGCGCACCCGCGCTGACTGTGTCTTTGTTGCGACAGCGAAGACGCTCTTTCCGTAACGCAGATTTGCGAAGGATCCGGGCATGTGCGCTGCAGCAGATCCCTATATCCAGGGATCAGGACGGAGCGCTCCCCATGCCCAACCATGAATCCCATCGCGAGGCCGACGACATCGATCGCACCGATCCGCGCCGCGCCGCCGCCTCCCTCCAGGGCATCGCCGCCGCTTGGCTGCTGGTGCTGGCGGCGGGCTTGGTGGCGATCCTGCCCACGGCCGTGGACGCCGCCGAGCACTCCGTGCTGCGCACCGCCAGGGCGGCGCAGCTGGAGTTGACCACTCTCGCGCGCACGCTGCCGCATCGGCTGCTGGCGCATCAGCCGGCACTCAGCCGCAGCGCCGGCCGCGCCGTCACCGCGGCCGGCCTGCCTCGTCTGGACGGCGCGGCGATCTGAGACCGCGGCCCTCGGCCCTCGAGGGACGCAACCGCGAGGAAGCGCCCGCAAGGCCCCGCAAGCCCGCGGCGAAGACAGATCTAGACTTGGAGATGGATCGCGCCCCCGCCTGCCCACACCGATCCAGGAGACCCGCCGTGCATCCACGATCGAACCGAAGCCTCGACAACCGGCGGGACCCGCGCCCCTGGTGCACCGCGGGCCTGGTGGCGGGCATCACGCTTCTGCTCGTCGTGCTCTTCTGAGGCGGACGGGACCGCGATCCCGCTGAACGGCGATCTCAGGCCCGCGCGTGCAGCGCCATGCCGATCAGCGCCGTGCCGCCGAACAGCAGGTTGATGCCGAGCAGCAGCCCGATCGCCCAGGCCGCGGTGCCGGGAAGGCCGAGGAAGATGATCGCGCCGAGGACGAGATCGACGATGCCGCTCATCAGCATCCAGCCCCACCGGCCGGAGAGCTCCCGCCGGTGATCGAGGGCGAACATGATGGAGGCGATGCCCTCCATGATGAAGAACGCCACCATGACGACGGTGAGGGAAAGCGCGCCGCCGACCGGCCAGCCGATCAGCACGGCTCCGGCGATGATGCCGATCACCGCCGAGAACAGCGACCAGCCGAAGCCCGGCGCGTGCCGCATCCAGAAGGTGGTGACGAGGCCGGCGATGCCGCTGATCAGCAGCAGCCAGCCGAGGAAGATCGCCACCACCAGGGTGGCGAGCGGCGGAACGATGATCGCCGCCAGGCCCAGCAGCACCAGCAGGATGCCTTCGAGCAGGAACAGCACCCAGTGCTGGCGGAGGGATGCGGCCATCCGGCTCTGCAGACGCTCGATGTCCGAGGAATTCATCGCCGTCACCCCTCCCGCCGGTCCAAGCGCCTGGCTCCGAGACTAGGAGCATTCTGCCGGAGGGAGAAGCGTCATTCTCGTGCCGGACCGCCGGCGCGTCACCGTGCTCGGCCGCCGCTCGCTCAGCCGAGGAGCGCCAGCAATCCCCGGAGGATCTGCTCCGGCCGCGGCGGGCAGCCGCGGATGTGGAGATCGACCGGCACCACCGCCGAGACGCCACCCGCCACCGCATAGCTGCCGGCAAAGAGCCCGCCATCGACGGCGCAATCGCCGAGCGCCACCACCCATTTGGGATCGGGCGTCGCGGCATAGGTGCGCTCCAGCGCCTCGCGCATGTTCCGGGTCACCGGCCCGGTCACCAGCAGCACGTCGGCGTGCCGCGGCGAGGCGACGAAGCGCAGGC
The DNA here is from genome assembly GCA_035507155.1 of Allostellaceae bacterium. GTDB lineage: Bacteria > Pseudomonadota > Alphaproteobacteria > ATCC43930 > CGMCC-115725 > DASZHJ01. Next base: position 7,384 of record DATJOK010000010.1, on the reverse strand, counting down.
CGAAGCGCTCGAGATCGTAGAACGCGTTGCCCAGCGCGTGGATCTCCAGCTCGCAGCCGTTGCACGAGCCGGCGTCCACCTCGCGGATCGAGAGGCTGCGGCCGAGGCGGCGGCGCGCCGCGCGGTCGAGCGCCGTCGCCAACTCCTTGAGCGCCGCGTCGTCGGTCGCCGGCGCCGCCTCGGTCAGCGGCGCCTTGATCATGCCCTCGAAGAGATGCTTGCGCATGGCTCAGAGATCCACGCCGGAATAGGAGCAGTTGAAGGATTTGTTGCAGAGCGGAAAATCGGCGACGATGTTGCCCTCGATCGCCGCCTCCAGCAGCGGCCACTGGAACCAGGAGGGGTCGCGCAGGTGGCAGCGCTCGACGCGGCCGTCGGCGATCCTGAGCCAGACGAGGATGTCGCCGCGGAAGCCCTCGACGATTGCCAGTCCCTCGCCGGATCCGCCGGTCGGCAACGCCACCTGCGTGGGTCCGTTCGGCAGACGGTCGAGGATCTGGCCGACGAGATCGAGGCTCTGCTCGACCTCGCGGATGCGGATCCAGACCCGCGCGTTGACGTCGCCGTCCTCGCGCACCGGGACCTCGAAGCGGAGCCGGTCGTAGGGCGCATAGGCGAGGCTCTTCCGCGCGTCGAAGCCACGGCCGGAGGCGCGGCCGACATAGCCGCCGGCGCCGAACTGCTGCGCCAGCTCCCCGCGCAGGATGCCGGTCCCGACGGTGCGGTCCTGCAGCGAGGCGGTGTTGTCATAGAGCCTGACGAGGGCGGGAAACCGCCGGCGCGCTTCCGCGACGAGCTCGCCGATCGCGGCGGCGCCTGCCACGGCGAGATCGACGGCGGTGCCGCCAGGCCGCACGCAATCACGCATCAGCCGATGACCAAAGGCCGTGTCGGCGGCGCGCAGCACCCGCTCGCGCAGCACCGCGCAATGGGCCTGCATGAGCGCGAAGGAGGCATCGTTGCAGATGGCGCCGATGTCGCCGAAGTGGTTGGCGAGCCGCTCCAGCTCCGCCATCAGCGCGGCGAGCCATTGCGCGCGCGCCGGCGCCTCGATGCCGAGCGCCGCCTCCGCCGCGCGGGCGAAGGCGATCCCGTAGGCGACGGTGCTATCGCCGGAGAGGCGGCCGGCGAGCCGGGCGGCGCGATCGGGATCGGCGCCCTGCATCAGCCCCTCGATCCCCTTGTGCACATAGCCCAGCCGCTCCTCCAGCCGCACCACGGTCTCGCCGCCGGCGGTGAAGCGGAAGTGGCCGGGCTCGATGATGCCCGCATGCACCGGGCCGACCGCGATCTGGTGCAGGCTCTCGCCCTCTGCCGGCAGGAACGCATAGGAGCGAGGCGCCTCCACGGCGGGGCGCGACGCGCCGAGCGGATGCGTGACGCCCCAGCGGCCGTGATCGAGCCAGGGCCGCGCATCCGGCGCTCCTTCAGCCGCGAGACCGAAGAGATCGCCGATGACGCGCTCCAGGCGAAGCGCCGGCGGATGGAGGGCGGCGATCGAGGGAAAGCGGCCGCCGGGGCAGTCGAGACTGAGCACGGCGTGCTCTCCCGCGCTCTCGTCGAGAAGCGCCAGGTGCACCATCGCGCGCTCGCCCCAGAATCCCAACAGCGTCAGCCGCTGCTCGTGGAGCGCCTCGCCGGCGAGCGTCCAGGTGGCAGCATCGACGATCGCGCGCGGCACCGGCCGGTGCGTCGCGACCGGGCGCCCTCTGGCGATGAGATCTCCGAGTGCCGTCATCGTCTCATCCCAGCAGGCTCGACACGTGCTGGAACCAGTTCACCAGCGGCGGCGGCAAATAGATGCCGGCGGCGAAGACCAGCGCCAGATGGGCGAAGAGCGGCGCATAGGACGCCTTGACCGGCGCGGTGCCGCCCTTCACCTCGCCGAAGGCGAGGCCGTTCAAGCGCAGCAGCAGCGCGCCGAAGGCGATCAGCAGTCCCAGCACCAGCGGGATCGCCAGCAGCGGCGAGCGGGCGAAGGTGGAGCTCACCACCAGGAACTCGCTCATGAAGATGCCGAGCGGCGGCAATCCCGCGATCGCCACCACGCCGAGGATCAGGCTCCATCCGAGCCAGGGATGCGATTCCGTGAGGCCGCCGATCTCGCCGATCTTCTGGGTTCCCTTCACCTGGGCGATGTGGCCGACGGTGAAGAAGATGCCGGACTTGGTGAGGCTGTGCATGGTCATATGCAGCAGGCCCGCGAAGTTGGCGAGCGGCCCGCCCATGCCGAAGGCGAAGACGATGATCCCCATATGCTCGATGGAGGAATAGGCGAAGAGCCGCTTGATGTCGCGCCGCCGGTAGAGCATGAAGGCGGCGAAGACCAGCGAGACCAGGCCCAGCGTCACCATCAGCGGTCCCGGCGCCAGCGCGGCGGCGTTCGCCGTCATCAGCATCTTGAAGCGCAGCACGGCGTAGAGCGCCACGTTCAGGAGGAGACCCGAGAGCACCGCCGAGATCGGCGTCGGGCCCTCCGCATGGGCATCCGGCAGCCAGGCATGGAGCGGCGCCAGCCCCACCTTGGTGCCGTAGCCCAGCAGCAGGAATACGAAGGCGACGTTGAGAAGCGCCGGATCGAAGGCGCCGGCGCGGGCGAGGAGCGCCGTCCACACCATTGACTCGACGCCCTCGCCGATCACCGGCTGCGCCGCCACGTAGACGAGGATGGTGCCGAAGAGCGCCAGCGCGATGCCGACGCTGCCGAGGATGAAATACTTCCAGGCCGCCTCCAGCGCCTCATGGGTGCGGTAGATGCCGACCATCATGACGGTGGTGAGGGTCGCGAGCTCGATCGCCACCCACATCAGGCCGATGTTGTTGGCGAGCAGCGCCAGGTTCATGGCGAACATCAGCACCTGGTACATGGCGTGGTAGAAGCGGAGATAGGCCGGCGTCAGGCGGCCGATCTCCAGCTCGTGGCCGACATAGCTGGCGCTGAAGAGGCTGGTGGTGAACCCCACGAAGGTGTTGAGGGCGATGAAGACGACATTGAGATCGTCGACGAGGAGATAGCTGCCGGGCGCCGGATGCGCCTCCACCAGCAGCAGCGCGGCCGCGATGAGGGTGAGGAAAGTGGCAGCGACGTTGAGCCGGGCAGCGAGCCAGTACCCCGGCAGCAGGGCCAGGATCGCCGCGGCGGCGAGCGGGATCAGCAGCACCGCGCCGACGCTGTCCACGGCGGCGCCGCTCACGGCCGCTCTCCGCGGAACTGGTCGAGCGCCTGCAGGTCGACGGTGTCGAAGCGCTCGCGGATGCGGAAGAGGAAGATGCCGATCACGATGAAGGCGATCAGGACCGAGAAGGCGACGCTGATCTCCACCACCAGCGGCATGCCCTTGGCGCCGGTCGCCGCCAGGATGAGCCCGTTCTCCAGCGACATGAACCCCACCACCTGGCTCACCGCGTTGCGACGCGTCACCATGATGAGGAGGCCCAGCAGCACGACGGCGAGGGCGAAGGCGAGATCCTCGCGGGCGATCGGGCTCGCCTCGCCGCTGGTCACGCGCAGCATCACCACCATGGAGAGCGCCACCAGCGCCATGCCGGCGAGCATGGTGAGGCCGATGCCGACCACCGTCTCGACCTCGCGGTGGATGCCGAGCCGCTCGACAATCCGCCTGAGCGCGCCCGGAATGACGATCGCCTTGAAGGCAAGCGCGAGGATCGCCGTCACGTAGAGATGCGGCGCATCCTGGATGAAGGCCTGCCAGGCGACCGCCGCCGCCAATGTCAATGCGTGCAGCGCATAAACGTTGAGGAGCGCGTAGAGCCGATCCTGGTAGAGGAGCACGAAGCTCACCAGGACCAGGCCGCCGGCAAGGAGATGCGCGATGTCGAAATCGAGCCGGTCCACCATCTAGAAGCTCCCGGAGACGAAGCGGAGGAGCGTGGCGAGAAGGCCCAGCATCAACGCGGCGCCCAGGAACTCCGGCACCCGGAAGACCCGCATCTTGGCGATCGCGGTCTCGAACACCGCCAGCAGCACGCCGCCGGCGGCGAGCTTCGCCACATAGGCGCCGGCGCCGATCAGCTCCGGGCTCGCGCCGCCATCCGGCCGCGCGAGGCCCCAAGGCGTGAAGAGGCAGGCGATGAGCGAGATATAAAGGAGGAGCTTCAGCGCCGCCGCGAGCTCGATGAGGGCCAGGTGGCGGCCGGAATATTCCAGCACCATCGCCTCGTGCACCATGGTGAGCTCGAGATGGGTGGCGGGATTGTCGACGGGGATGCGGCCGTTCTCGGCGATCGCCACGATGACGAGAGCGATGACGGCCATCGCCAGCGAGACGCGAAGGCCTACCGCCGAGGAGCCCATGAAGGCCGCCATGGTCGAGAGCTGGGTCGAGCCGGCGATCAGCGCCAGGGTGAAGACGATGGTGATCATCGCCGGCTCCGCCAGCGAGGCGATCATCACCTCGCGGCTGGAGCCGATGCCGCCGAAGGCCGTCCCCACATCCATGCCGGCGAGCGCCAGGAAGAAACGCGTGCTGGCGAGGAGCGCGATGATGGCGATGAGGTCGGCGGACCAGCTGAAGAGGAGCCCGGTGGCGAAGGTCGGCACCAACGCCGCCGCGACCCAGGTGGCGGCGAAGACCAGGTAGGGCGTCACCCGGAAGAGCCAGCTCGCGTTCTCTGCCAGCACCGCCTCTTTGCGCAGGAGCCGCAGCAGGTCGCGATAGGGCTGCAGCACCGGCGGGCCGCGGCGGCGCAGGAGCCGCGCCTTCACCTTGCGGGTGAGCCCTACCAGCCCGGGCGCCAGCAGCAACACCAGCAGCATCTGCAGCCCCTGGATGGCGAGCGGCCGGATCAGATCCATATCGCCAGCACCAGGAGCAGCAGCACGAGCGCCAGGAAGACGAAGCTCAGATAGCGGCGGATGGTCAGGAACTGCAGCTTGTTGAGCCGATCGGCGACGAAGCCGACCGCGCTCTCGATCCGCGCATAGAGGCCATCCCAGACGAGATCGCTGAGCTCCACCCGCAGCACCGCCGGCCGCGGGTCGCCAGGCGGCGGCATCGTGACCTGCTCGCGGGCGCGGAACAGCACTGGGCCGAAGACGTGGCGGATCGGCTGCGCGAAGCTCGCGGCGCTGTACTGGAGGAGCGGGCTCGGATCGGGAAAGCCGCAGTCCCAGGCCGGCGCGCGCCGCACCGCCCGCGAGGCGAGGCGATGGATCGCCGCCACCGCGATCAGCGCGGAGAGCGCGATGAAGAGGAAGACGAGGAGCCCGTCATAGGAGCTGCGGCTTTCGCTCACCGGCACGATCGCGAGCCACGCCACCTCGCTCTGCAGCGGCATGTGGCCGGCGACCAGGCCCTGGGCGATCGGCGACAATGCGTCGATGATCGGGCCCGGCAGGACGCCCGCGAGGAGGCAGAGCGCGGCGAGCGCCAGCATGGCGGCAAGCGAGGGGCGGTCCGCCTCGGCGGCATTCGCCACCGCCGGCGAGCGCGCGCGGCCCAGGAAGGTGACGCCGAAGAGCTTGACGAAGACCGCGGCGGCGAGCGCGGTCGCGAGCGCCAGCACCGCGCCGATCGCCGGCACCAGGATCTTGAGCCCCCATTGCGGCAGCACCGGGCTCAGCAGGATCGCCTGCAGCGTCAGCCATTCCGAGACGAAGCCGTTGAGCGGCGGCAGCGCCGAGATCGCGACGCAGCCGACGAGGACGCAGAAGCTCGCCACCGGCATCCTGTGGATGAGCCCGCCGAGCCGCTCCATGTCGCGCTCGCCGGTGGCGGTGAGCACCGCGCCGGCGCCGAAGAACAGGAGACTCTTGAAGAGCGAGTGGTTCAGCACGTGGAGCAGCGCCGCGGTGAAGGCGAGCGCCGCCGCCGCGCCCATGCCGTTGGCGCGGAACGCGAGCGCGAGGCCGAGCCCGATGAAGACGATGCCGACATTCTCCACCGTGCTGTAGGCGAGGAGGCGCTTCAGGTCGCGCTGCAGCAGCGCCGAGAGCACGCCTATGAGCGCGGTGGTGCCCGCCGGCACCAGCACCACCAGGCCCGCCCACCAGCCGGGCGCACCCATGAGGTCGAAGACGATGCGAATGAAGCCGTAGATCGCGACCTTGGTCATGACGCCGCTCATCAGCGCCGAGACGTGGCTGGGTGCGGCCGGATGGGCGAGCGGCAGCCAGACATGGAGCGGCACCAGCCCCGCCTTGGAGCCGGCGCCCAGCAGCACCAGGCTCAGGATCAGCGCGGCGATCACAGGCGAATGGTGTCCGGCGCGGATGGCATCGAAGGCATAGCCGCCTTCGGGACCGGCGAGCAGGCCGAAGGCGAGCAGCAGCGCCAAAGTGCCGAAGCTCGCCATCACCAGATAGATATAGCCGGCGCGCGCGTTCTCGCCCTCGCGGTGATGCGCCATCACCAGCGCCCAGGAGGAGAGCGACATGAACTCCCAGCAGAGCAGGAAGGTGAAGGCGTCGTCGGCGAGAACGACCAGGTTCATGCCCGCGAGGAAAGCGGGATAGAACGGCAGCACGCGCCCCGGCGCCTGCTCGTGGCGTCCGTATCCGAGCGCATAGAGGCTCGCCATGGCGCCGCCGAGATCGACGACGGCGAGGAAGAATGCGGCAAGCGCATCGAGGCGGAAATGCGCGCCGAGCCAAGGGAGGCCGATCGGCAGCACCATCGCCGGCGCAACGCCGCCGCCGCTGAGCAGCTGCGCCAGCGCCGCGACGAGCGCCGCGAGAGAGACCAGGAACGCGGCGCCGTAGACCAGCACCCTGCCGGCAGCGCTCCGCGCGCTCGCGACGCCGAGACACGCCGTCGCCAGAAAGGCGGCCACGCACCAGAGGGCGATCGCGATCGTCATCCGGCGTGACCTCTCACCGTCACGCCTTCAGCCGCACGCCGCGGCCGCCGCTCGCGCTCGTGGCGCCGTCGCCGATGAGCTCGATGCCGGCGGCATCGAGGGCGCCGATCAACTTCATCAGGGAATCCACATTGCCGCGGATCACGCCCTCGCTCGCCTCCATGCGCTGGATCGTCGGCACCGAGAGGCCGGAACGCTCCGCCAGCGTCTTCTGGTCGATCCCCAGCAGCGCCCGTGCCGCCCGCAGCTGCGCCGCAGAAATCATGCCTGAGACATCACTATTGGCCGTCTATACATCATAAATGATTAATAATCCGGGGCTCGGGAAAATCAAGGGGGGTCATGGCGGCGGGCAGGGCAGCGGTGGCCCTGCGTCATCGACTCGCGCCGCAGAACGATCCAGCGTCCTTCGAGACGCACCTCGGCCAATCCGAGACTCGGCAAGCGCTACCGCGCCATCCTGTCCCAGCAGCCCGCCGTCTCCTTCGAGAGCTTGTGCTTCATGATGCGCTGGCTGGGGGTGCGCTCGAACTCGTCGATGACGGCGATGTAGCGCGGGTTCTGG
>DATJOK010000009.1:0-4635 GCA_035507155.1 Allostellaceae bacterium | reverse complement strand
CGCGGCTCATGGCGAAGACGGTGACCAGCGCGTCGCGCGGCAGTCCCACCGCATCGAGCAGCAGCGCCGTATAGAACTCGACGTTGGTGGCGAGCGGGCGGCCGGGCTTCAGCCGCTCGAGCGCCGCGAGCGCGCGCGCCTCCACCTGCTGCGCGAGCCGGAGCCGCCCGGCGCCGGGATCGAGGCGCTCGAGCGCCGCCTTGAGCGCGTCGGCGCGCGGATCGCGCACCCGGTAGACGCGATGGCCGAAGCCCATCAGCCGCTCGCCGCGCCGGAGCGCGCGCTCCAGCCAGGGATCGATGTTCTCGGCGTTGCCGATCGCGTCCAGCATGTCGAGCACCGGCCCGGGGGCGCCGCCGTGGAGCGGGCCGGAGAGCGCGCAGAAGGCGGCGGTCGCCGCCGCCGCCAGCGAGGCGCGCGTCGAGGCGACGACACGGGCGGCGAAGGTGGAGGCGTTGAGGCCGTGGTCGATGACGGTCGCGAGGTAGGCGTCGAGCGCGGCGATCTCCGCCTCGCCCGCGGGCGTCCCGCGCAGCATGCGGAGGAAATCGGCGGCAGCGGGGGCCGCGGGCTGCGGCGCCACCGGCGCGAGATGCTGGCGGGCGCGCAGCAGCGCCGCCAGCGCGACCGGAAGCGTTGCCGCAATCCGCGCCGGGCCTGCCGCGTCGGGGAGCGCCGCCAGCGCCAGGCGGATGCCCTCGGCAATGCCGGCGTCGCGCGCTGCCGGCAGCCAGCGCGGCAGGTCCGCGAAGGCGGCCCTTCGCCCGGCGCCGAGTTCGCCGAGCACGGTGGCGCGGGTGAGCCCCTCGCCGGCAAAGCCGTCCCAGAGCAGCGCCACCGCCGCCTCGAAGCCGCCCGCCACCACCGCTTCGAGGGCCTGCCCGCGGATCAGCAGGCGGCCGCGCTCGCCATCCACATGGCTCAGCACCGTCTCCGCCGCGATCACGCCTTCCAGTCCGCTATGCGCCGGTTCGGTCATCCGCAGGCCTCCTCTGAAGCTCCGGCGGATTCTTGTTTCAGTGCGTGTATTGTCAATATTGATTATATAATCAATATAAATAAGATAATGCTATGGCGCGTGAATCAAACCGCTATCTGAGCGCGCGGGAAGCGGCGGCCCGGCTCAAGGTCACCCCGGCGACGCTCTACGCCTATGTGAGCCGCGGCCTGATCCGCTCCGAGCCGGGCGCGGGCCGCCGGCGGCGCTACCTCGCCGAGGACGTCGAGACCCTGGGGCGGCGGCATGCAGCTTCGCGAGACCCTGCGGCGGCGGCGCTCGACTGGGGGGCGCCGGTGCTCGATTCCGCGATCACCGCCATCGCGCCGAGCGGGCCTTATTACCGCGGCGTCGACGCGCTGGCGCTGGCGCGCGCGGCGTCGGTCCGCGACGTGGCGGGGCTGCTCTGGCAGGGCGACGCCGCGGCGCTCTTCGCCGCCGACAACGTGCCGAGCGTCAGCCCGCGCCTCGTCGCCGCCCGAGACGCCGCCGGCGAGCTGCCGCCGCTCGAGCGCTGCCTGGTCCTGCTGCCGCATGCGGCGGCGGCGGATCCGCGCGCCTACGATCTCTCGCCGCCGGCGGTGGCGCGCACCGGCGCGCGCATGCTGCGGCTGATGGCAGCGATCGTGGCGCGGAACGTGCCGGCGGTGCGGCCGGTCGACGCGCTGATCGCAGAGCCCGGCACCGGCGCGCCGACGACGCGCTCGCTGCTGCGTGCGGCGCTCATCCTCTGCGCCGATCACGAGCTCAACGTCTCCGCCTTCACCGTGCGCTGCGTCGCCTCGGCGGGCGCCAATCCCTATCTCGCGGTCGCCGCCGGTCTCGGCGCCTTGCGCGGCGCGCGCCACGGCGGCCTCACCGAGCGCACCGGCGTGTTCCTGGAGGCGGTGCTGGGGGCGCGCGATCTCGAGGCGGAGCTGGCGGCGCGCCTGCAGCGCGGCGAGAGCCTGCCGGGCTTCGGCCATCCGCTCTATCCGGCGGGCGATCCGCGCGCGCGGCTGCTGCTGGCGCTGCTGGCGGAGAGCGGCAGCGAGGCCGAGCGAGCGGCGCGACCGGTTGCCGCAGCGGTCGCGGCGCTCACCGGCCGCATGCCCACCATCGACTGGGCGCTCGCCGTGCTCGGCCGCGCGCTCGCCTTGCCGGCCGGCGGCGCTCTGGCGCTCTTTGCCTTGGGGCGCACGCTCGGCTGGGTCGCCCATGCGCAGGAGCAGTATGCGAGCGAGCGCATCATCCGTCCGCGCGCGCGCTATGTCGGGCCCGAGCCAGGCCAAGACCCCAGCGCGGTTGGGGTTGAACCGCCCCCAGGTGCATGATACCCGTCGCGTCCCGGCCGCCTTCGCGCGGGCCGACTCCCCGTCGTTCAGCGAGTGCCCGATCCCATGACCTATGTCGTCACCGAAGCCTGCATCAAGTGCAAGTATCTGGACTGCGTCGAGGTCTGCCCCGTCGACTGCTTCTACGAGGGCGAGAACATGCTCGTCATCAATCCCGACGAGTGCATCGATTGCGGCGTCTGCGAGCCGGAGTGCCCGGCCGAGGCGATCATCCCGGACAGCGAGCAGGAAGCGGAAAAGTGGGTCGAAATCAATCGCCAGTACGCAGAATCCTGGCCCAATATAACCCGAAAGGGTGATGCACCGGCGGACGCCGACCAGTGGAAAGGCGTCGCCGACAAGTTCGCCAAGTACTTCAGCCCAAACCCCGCTAAACGCTGAAATTTTTGTAACTTTTGCGGTCCGGCAGGGTCGCCCTGCGGGTGCCGCATGGCTTGCAGGCTGGCATTTTGGCGCGAGTTGTGGTACTGGAACGTCCTGAATGCATCGCGGGCCCGGTTTAGGCGGGCCGCCCACCGGATCAAAGTCTGCAGTGTCAGCGCCCGGCCCTCGGCCGCAAGGTGACCCTGGCCCGCGTGTCTGAAGAAGTCGAACCTTTTGCGTGACAGCTCGAGAGACATTGCATGTCGGACAAGCTCGCTTACGGAGCCGGTGACTTTGTGGTCTACCCCACTCACGGGGTCGGCAAGATCAACAGTGTCGAGACCCAGGAGATCGCGGGTCAGACGCTGAGCGTCTTCGTCATCCATTTCGAGAAGGACCGGATGACCCTCAGGGTTCCCGTCGGCAAGGCCAAGAATTCCGGCCTCCGGCGCCTCTCCACGCGCAAGGAGATGGACGCGGCGCTCGCCAAGCTGAAAGGCCGCTCCAAGGCCCGGCGCACCATGTGGAGCCGCCGCGCCCAGGAGTACGAGGCGAAGATCAACTCCGGTGACCCCGCCTCGATCGCCGAGGTGGTGCGCGATCTCTATCGCAACGTCGGTCAGCCCGAGCAGTCCTACAGCGAGCGCCAGATCTACCAGGCGGCGCTCGATCGCCTGGTGCGCGAGTTCGCGGCGGTCGAGAAGATCGACGAGAACACTGCCGTCCAGCGCGTGGAGCAGATGCTAAACGCCGCCTGAGGCTGTACGATCGGTCGAGCCCTCCGCGTCGGAGGGCCGACCCGTCGAGCGAGCCTCCGTGGCGTCTTTCGGACCGTGTGATTCCCCCGTCTATGCTGTTCTGAGGCGATCGCGCCGGATCTGGGCGATCGGCCCGATTCATGGCGCCGCCGACCGGCTGGCGTTGCTGCATCAGGCGCTCGCCGAGCGGCTGCTGCCCGGCGATCGCATCGTCTATCTCGGCAACATCCTGGGTCACGGCGCCGCCGTCGCGGCGACGGTGGACGAGGTGCTGCGCTTCCGCGCCGCCGTCATCGCGCAGCCTCTGGGCTTCGCCGGCGACGTCGCGATCCTGCGCGGCGCGCAGGAGGAGATGTGGCAGAAGCTGCTGGAGCTGCAGTTCGCCTCCAACCCGCGCGACGTTCTCGCTTTCGTGATGTCGCAGGGCGTCGGCGCCACCATCGCCGCCTACGGCGGCGATCCGCGCCAGGCGGAGGCGGCGTGCCGTGAGGGCGTGCTCGCGATCACGCGCTGGACCAGCGCGCTGCGCGCCAACGTCAATCACATGCCGGGGCATGCGCAGTTCATGTCGGCGCTGCGGCGCGCCGCTTTCACCGATGCGGGCAGTCTTCTGTTGGTGAACGCTGGAATCGATCCCACGAAGCCGCTCGATCTGCAGCGCGACAATTTCTGGTGGGGCGGCGCCACGCTGCTCGAGCTCGCGGAGCCCTACGAATCGTTTCACCGCGTCGTTCGCGGCTACGATCGTCGACACGGCGGCCTCGTCGAGAGTCGTCATCTCGTCTCGATCGACGGCGGCGTCGGTGGTCCACTGATCGCCGCCTGCTTCGATGTCGGCGGCGTGCTGCTCGATCGGGTCGATGCGTGACGGGCCGTCGCGCATCGCTGTGACTTCTCTGAATCGTAAATTCTCTGCTCCCATTTGACAGGATGACGGCGGCGAATCCTGCGCGCTACGATTGACGCTAGTAAGTTCCGAGTTGGAATACCAGCGGTCGAAATACGGGGGCACTCCATGGCTCACATCGACGACCCGCACACACAGAAAGCGAACCTGGTTTTCATCAAGGCCTCGATGAGGGAGCCGCTGCTGACGCGGGACCACGAGGTTGAGCTGGCGCAGAAGTGGCGGAGCGCGGGGGACACGGCGGCGCTCCATGAGCTGGTGCGGAGCTACACGCGG
>DATJOK010000008.1:0-2321 GCA_035507155.1 Allostellaceae bacterium | reverse complement strand
TGGCGCCGAAGCCCGCTCCGGTGACGGCGACCTGGCTCGGATACCCCGCCACCACCGGGCTTCCGACCGTCGACTATCGCATCACCGACGCCGTCGCCGACCCGCCGGGCGAGGCTGACCGGCTCCACACCGAGACGCTGGTCCGGCTTCCGGACGGCTTTCTCTGCTATCGGCCGGAGGGGGAGGCGCCGCCGGTGGCGCCCCTGCCGGCGCTCACCCGCGGCGTCGTCACCTTCGGCTCCTTCAACAACCCGGCGAAGCTCACGCCGGAGACCATTGGGGTCTGGAGCCGCATCCTTGCCGCCGTCCCGGCCTCCCGCATGCTGCTCAAAGGCACGCAATTCGCCGACCCCGCGACCGCTGAGCGGATCCGCGGGCTCTTCGCTGGCGGCGGAATCGGCGCCGAGCGCCTGGAGATCCGACCCAGGGCGACCGCGCCGGCGGAGCATCTGGGGATGTATGGCGAGGTCGACGTCGCTCTCGACCCCTTCCCCTATAACGGCACCACCACCACCTGCGAGGCCCTCTGGATGGGGGTGCCCGCGGTGACGCTCCGCGGCGACCGGCATGCGGCGCGGGTGGGGCGAGTTTGTTAACGCCGCTCGGCCTCGCGGACCTCATCGCCGACGGCGCCGACGCCTATGTGACAGCGGCGGCGACGCTGGCGGCGGATCCCGAGCGGCTGGCGGCGCTGCGGGCCGGCCTCCGGGCGCGGCTCCTGGCCTCGCCGCTGCTGGATCGAGCCGGCTTCGCCCGCCGCTTCGAGGCGGCGCTCCGGGACATGTGGCGGCGCTGGTGCGCTGCGCCCCGGGCGTAGCAGAGGCCCAGAACTGCGGGTCTTTTTGCCCGGGATACGGCTTGACGGGGGTAGGGTCGGTCAGTAGTATCCGCGCACTTTTCGAACGGGGCTGGCGGTAGCAGGCCATCCTAGACGCAGCCCGATAGCTTGATCTGGTGGCCCGGCGCCCTTGCAAGACGGCGCAGTTTCCGTGGGGATCATCCCTGTTGGCCGTGACGGCGGTGCGAAGAGCACGTCGCGCGGCATTGTCGTTTGAACGAGGTCGCGAGCGATGCCGACGATCAATCAGCTCATCCGCCGCGCGCGCCGGCCGCAAGCCGCGCGCAACAAGGTGCCGGCCCTGCAGGCCAGCCCGCAGAAGCGTGGCGTTTGCACCCGCGTCTACATCACGACGCCGAAGAAGCCGAACTCGGCGCTGCGCAAGGTGGCGCGCGTCCGGCTCACCAACGGCTTCGAGGTGACGAGCTACATCCCCGGCATCGGCCACAATCTGCAGGAGCACTCCGTGGTGATGATCCGCGGCGGCCGCGTGAAGGATCTGCCCGGCGTGCGCTATCACATCATCCGCGGCACCCTCGACACCCAGGGCGTCAAGGATCGCCATCAGCGCCGGTCGAAGTACGGCGCCAAGCGGCCGAAGTAAGAGGAAGAGCGAGCCATGTCGCGTCGACGCGCAGCGATCAAGCGGGAAGTCCTGACGGACGCCAAGTTCGGCGATCCCGTGGTGACCAAGTTCATGAACTGCCTGATGTACCAGGGCAAGAAGTCGGTCGCCGAAGGCATCGTCTACGGCGCCTTCGAGCGCATCGCCAAGCGCTCGGGCGCGGATCCGCTGCGCATCTTCCACGACGCACTCTCCAACGTGCGTCCGGCGGTCGAGGTGCGCTCGCGGCGCGTCGGCGGCGCCACCTATCAGGTGCCCGTCGAGGTCCGCGCCGAGCGCGGCCAGGCGCTGGCCATCCGCTGGCTCATCGGCTCGGCGCGCGACCGCTCCGAGCACACAATGGAGGAAAGACTTTCGGGGGAACTGCTCGACGCCGCGAACAATCGCGGCACCGCCGTGAAGAAGCGGGAAGACACGCACCGCATGGCCGACGCCAACAAGGCCTTCTCGCACTATCGCTGGTAGGCCGCTCGCAGCGCCCGATCCCCGGAGTTCACCATGCCCCGCACCACACCCCTCGATCACTACCGCAACATCGGCATCATGGCCCATATCGATGCCGGCAAGACGACGACCACCGAGCGCATCCTTTACTACACCGGCCGCTCCTACAAGATCGGCGAGGTCCATGAGGGCACGGCCACCATGGACTGGATGGAGCAGGAGCAGGAGCGCGGCATCACCATCACCTCGGCCGCGACGACCTGCTTCTGGCGCGATTATCGCATCAACATCATCGACACGCCGGGCCATGTCGACTTCACCATCGAGGTCGAGCGCTCGCTGCGCGTGCTCGACGGCGCGGTGACGGTGTTCGACAGCGTCGCCGGCGTCGAGCCGCAATCGGAGACGGTGTGG
>DATJOK010000007.1:0-21646 GCA_035507155.1 Allostellaceae bacterium | reverse complement strand
CAGACGGCGCCGCGCGTCCTCCAGGGCATGATCCGCCGCGGCGACAGCCAGGTGATCTCGGCGGCGCTGCTGCTGGCGGACCTGCGCGGCTTCACCGCCCTCGTCGACCGCGCGCCCGGCAGCGACGTCGTGCGCTGGCTCAACGAGCACCTCGCCTGCATCGGCGAGGCGGTGACCGAGCACGGCGGCGAAGTGCTGAAGTTTCTCGGCGACGGTCTCCTCGCCGTCTTCCCCGCCGAGCGCCATGGGCCGGACGCCGCCTGCGGCGCGGCGCTCGATGCCGCGCTCGAGGGCTGCGCCCGCAACCGGGCGCTCAACGCGAGCCGCGCCGCCGAGGGCGGGCCGACGCTCGCGCTCAGCGTCGCCCTCCATTTCGGCGATGTGGTCTATGGCAACATCGGCATGGCGCGCCGGCTCGACTTCACCGTGGTGGGACCGGCGGTGAACGAGGTGAGCCGGATGGAGGCGCTCGGCAAGGCGCTCGGGCGCGAGCTGCTGCTGTCGGCGAGCCTCGCCGGCCGCTGCGGCCGGCCGGTGCAGAGCCTCGGGCGGCATGCGCTGCGCGGCATCGCCGGCGAGCGCGAGATGTTCGTGCCGGCGCCCCCCGCGCCGGCCTGAACCGGCCAGGGGTTGCAAGCCCCGCCGCGGCATACAACCGCACGCGGCGGCGGCTCCCGGTCAGGAAATTCTTAACCCGCGCGTGCCAGACTTCTATCAGCGTTCCTCGTCGTCCGGATCCAACACTGTCGAGCAACGCTCCGGTAAAGAGCCCCGCTCCCAAACGAGCGGGGCTTCTCGTTTGCGGACCGCGGATCAGCCCACCCGATACATGTGATAGCGCCCCTCGCGCACGCCGCCGGGGAGCGGCAGCGCGATCAGCCCGGGGAGCTCGAGGGCGGGCTCGCTGACCAGGATGGCGTTCGGCCGCAGGAGCGGCAGCAGCAAGGGCGCCACCTCGGCGGCAAGCCGCTGGCTCGCCATCGCGTCGCCGGTGGCGAGATCCATATGGGCAAGCGCCGCGGGCGCCGGCAGCCGGTCCCACATCGCCGGCAGCATCTCGCGCACCTCGCCGACGATGAAGAACTCCGCCGGCGGCATGCTGTCGGGATGCGCCGCCGCCATGCGCTCGAAGACGTAGATCTGCCGCTCCGGCAGGATCTCGCGCAGGTGATCGTAGGTGCGCCCGTTGCCGAGCCCCAGCTCCAGCACCGGTCCCGGCAGGTCGCGGATGAGCTCGGCGGCGCGCTCGAGGCAGGCGCGCTGCGCCATCAGGCGGCGGATGAAGCTGTCGAGACGGCTCACGGCGGCGCGACGCCGGCGGCGCCGGTCACGCCGAGCGGCGGAGCTGCTCCAGCTCCGCATGGGCGGTGCGGAGCTGCGCGTTGGTGTTCTCCAGGCGATGGGCGAGCTCGCGCATGATGCCGGTGGCGATCTGCGGGAATTCCTTGATCAGGCGCAGGAACAGCTCCTTGGAGATCCGGAGCGTGATGAGCCGCGTCTGCGCGCGGATGGTGGCGGTGCGCGGCACGTCGCAGAGGATGGCGATCTCGCCGAAGAAATCGCTGGGCCCGAGCACGGCAAGGGTGACGGGCCCGGCCGGGCTGTCGGTCAGCACTTCCGCCTGGCCCTCGATGATGACGAAGGCGGCGTTCGCCATGTCGCCCTGGCGGAACAGCACGTGGCCCGCGTCGAAGGCGACGCGCTCGCTGGTGAAGGCGAGCAGCTTCAGCTTCGACGGCTCGATCTGCGCGAAGAGCGGGATGCGGCGCAGAATTTCGACCTCTTCCTGCAGACTCATGATGATCTCCGCGCTCCCTCCGTCGTGTCGCTATTCCGCCATCATCAGCATGGTGAGATGGGTCCCGGGCTTGTCGAGCTCGGCGAGCGGCCCCTGCGCCACCAGGCGGCCGCCGCTCATCACCACCACCTCCTGGAACTGGCGCGCCAAGCTCACGCGATGCAGCACCCAGATCAGGCCGCGGCCCTCGAACTCCTGCTTCAGCCCCTGGATCAGCTTCGCCTGGGCGGCGCCGTCGAGGGCGGTGGTGGCTTCGTTCAGCACCAGCACGTCCGGCCGCTTCAGCACCGCGCGGGCGATCGCCACTTTCGCCCGCTGCCCCGGCGAGAGGCGCGAGCCGCCGGGGCCGACGGGGAAATCGAGGCCGGCCTCGATCACCGTGCGGCGCAGTCCCAGCGTGTCGATCACCTCGGAGACCGCGGCGGTGAGGCGCGTCTCCGCGTCCGCCTCGCCATAGGCGATCTTGCCGAAGAGGATGTTGTCGAGGAGGCTCGCCGCCGCGTTGTAGCGGTCCTCGCCGAAGAAGGCGATGCTGCCCTGGAGCGCCGGCGGCAGATTCTCGGCGAAGATCCGCCGCGCCTGCAGGATGCGCTCCTGCAGCTCCTCGTCGACCAGACCCAGGCGATGCCGGGAGACCACCAGCTTGAAGGGAAGCGCCAGCAGCCGGGCGCGATCCTCGGCGCGGAGATCGCGGTGCTCGCCCTTGCCCATGCGGGCGAGGATCGCCTGGTACTCCGGCAGCTCGTCGGCGCCGATGAAGCTGAACTGGCTGACGAACTCGTCGCTGGGCGCGCCGTCGGCGAAGATCTCGACCATGGTCTCCGCCACCTTGGCGCCGCGCGCGACCAGCGTGTCGGTGAGGCCGGCCTTGTCGAGCACCTGCAGCACGTAGGTGTTGGTGGAGAGGCCGCCGATGTCGAAGGCGGGGCCGATCGGCGTGCCGAACAGCAGGTTCTCCGCCACCGAGGCATTGGTGTTGTAGCGCCCGGCGTCGAAGGGCTCGACGAGGTGGGTGAGGTTCTCGGCGGTGAGGCGGGCGTGCAGCGCCTTGCGCGCCTCCAGCAGCGCCGCCGCGGCGTCCGGCCGCGAGGCGGGATCGAAGCTGCCGCGCAGCCCCAGCATGTAGACGTCGTGGTCGAGATCGACGAGGCGCAGCACGTCCACCACGCGCTCGGTGAGCTCGGCGCGGTCCTCGACGCCCGCCGCCTGGTAATCGATCCAGTCGGCGTTGATGTCGTAGTCGATGTTGCCGGCGAGAGCCGCCTCGCGTGTCCACCGGCGCAGCTTCTTGAGCCGCGCCGCGTCGTAGTCGGGCGCGCGCAGCGGCACGTGCTTCAGCGAGGCGGTCAGGTTGTCGCCCAGGCTCTGGGTGAAGAGATAGGGCATCGCCCCGACATAGCCCATGCGACGGCCGATCGCCGCCTCGGGGAGCGTCGCCAGATCCTGCCCGGCGATGGAGACGCGGCCGAGGCTCGGCGCCACCAGGCGGGCGATCAGCAGCGCCAGCTCCTGCTTGCCGCTGCCGCTCTGGCCGACGATCGCCACCGGCCGGTCGAGCGGCAGGTTGGTGGTGACGCTGTCGAGCACGCGGACGCGGTCATCCTCCACCAGGGTGACGCTCGCCAGCGAGATCTCGCCGGTGAAGGGCGGGATGGTCTCCGGCTCCGCCAGCATCAGCCGCTCGTCGAACATGCCGGTGGGCTGGAACTGCTCGATCACCTGCTCGTATTTGATCCGGGTGTCCTGGAAGGACTGGTAGTAGTCGAGGAGCTCCTTCCAGGGCGACGAGAGATCCTTGTAGGCGGCGAGCATGGCGACCACCACGCCGGCGCTGAGCTGGCCGCGGATCACCAGGTAGCCGCCGATCGAGAAGAAGAAGAACGGCGTCACCGCGTTCAGCGTGTTGTTGAGGAATTTGACGAAGAACTTGCGCTGATAGATCTCGAAACGGATGTCGTAGATGGTGCCCAGGAGATGGGCGAAGCTCGCCAGCTGGAAGCGCGCGTTGTCGTGGCTGTGGATGTCGGCGGAGGCGTGGATCGATTCGTTGAGGCGGTCGGCGACCCGGCGGATGGTGCGCACCCGCGCCTTGCCCAGCAGGTTGACCTTCCGCTGCAGCTTCGGAATGACGTAGCCCTGGATCGGATAGAGCGCGATCGAGGCGAGACCCAGGATCGGGTCCTGCATGAACATGAAGAGGATGATGGTGAGGAGCGTGCCGCCCTGGAACGCCGGCAGCGCGAAGGCATCGCCGATGAAGCCGCCCAAGGGCTCCACCTCCGAGGTGATCATCGGGATGATCTCGCCCGGCGACACCTTCTTGAAGTGATGCAACGGAAAGCGCAGCAGCCGGCTATAGAGCTCGTAGCGCAGCCGGCGCAGCATGCGCTCGCCGAGCTGTCCCTTGTAGCGGTTGATCCAGTACTTGAAGCCGCCGTTGATCAGCACCAGCAGCAGGTAGAGGCCGCAGAGCGCCATCAGGTAGGGCACCTGCTCCAGCGGAAAGCTGGCGACGCCGAGCGAGAACTCGTGCATCCCGGCGCCCTTGGTGAAAACGTTGACGATCGTCTTCGGCAGGTCGAGCGAATAGTAAAGAAACGGAAACGACACAAGGGTTAGTAGGAGGACGAAAATCTGCTGCCATAGGCTGTGTGCGAGGATGAAGCCATAGAGCGTTCCCTCCATGGCGCGGTCGCCCGTCCGCGGTGCCGCGGCGGTGCCGGCGGCGGTCTCGGCGCGCGATGCGCGCGGTCGGATGGTGAAGGAAAGCGCCTTCATGAAAGAGTTTCTAGCTCCGAGAACCTATGCCATATAGATCTCTTACGCGCGCCAGGGGGGCCTTAACAATGGAACGACACAAGCGCGTCCTCATCTACAGCCACGACACTTTTGGCCTTGGCCACCTCCGGCGCTGCCGGGCGATCGCACATTCTCTGGTGGAGCACGACAAGGACTTGTCGGTGCTGATTTTATCGGGCTCGCCAATCATTGGCAGCTTCGATTTTCGCGCCCGGGTGGATTTCGTGCGCATCCCCGGCGTAATCAAGCTCCGGAATGGCGAATATACCTCGCTCAACCTGCACATCCGGACCGAGGAAACGCTGGAGATGCGGGCCTCGATCATCCGCCATACCGCCGACATCTTCGATCCCGACCTGTTCATCGTCGACAAGGAGCCCCTGGGATTGCGCGGCGAGGTCGGCAGCACGCTGGAGTTGCTGCGCCGGCGCGGCACGCCCATCGTGCTGGGATTGCGCGACGTGATGGACGAGCCGGCCCAGCTCGGACCGGAATGGTCGCGCAAGAAGGTGCTGCCGGCGCTGAAGAAGTATTACGACGACATCTGGGTCTATGGCCTGCCGCAGATCTGCGATCCGCTCGCCGGCGTCAACGTGCCGCAGAGCGTGCGCAAGCGCATGACCTATACCGGCTACCTCAAGCGCACGATGCCGTCGCCCAGCACCTATCTGACCGGGCTCGGCGACGATCCATTCCTGCTGGTGACGCCGGGCGGTGGCGGCGACGGCGAGGCGCTGGTCGACTGGGTGATCAGCGCCTACGAGCACGATGCCCACCTGCCGCACCGGGCGATGCTGGTGCTGGGCCCGTTCATGCAGCCGGAGCTGCAGGCGGAGTTCATGGGCCGCGTCCAGCGTCTGCCGAAGCTCTCCGCCATCACCTTCGACGCCCGCATCGAGAGCCTGATGGAGCGCGCCACCGGCGTCATCGCCATGGGCGGCTACAACACCTTCTGCGAGCTCCTCTCCTTCGACAAGCGGGCGCTCATCGTGCCGCGCACCCAGCCGCGCCGCGAGCAGTATATCCGCGCCGCCCGCGCCCAGGAGCTGGGCCTCGTGCAGATGCTCACCGACGACGGCAGGCGCGATCCCCGCGTGATGGCGACGGCGCTGCGCCAGCTCGCGCAGCAGAGCCTGCCGTCCCAGGTGGTGGTGCCCGGCCTGCTCGACGGCCTCGACAGCGTCAACCGTCTCGCCCGCAAATGGCTGGCGCGCGAGCGCAAGCAGAGCCGCGTCCCTGTCGCCGCCAGCCTCCGCGCCTGAGCGCGCCGCCCTCGGCGCGCCGGCGGCCGCGGGCGCGGTCGCCTTCGTGCTGAAGGGCTATCCGCGCCTGTCGGAGACCTTCATCGCCCAGGAGATCCGCGCGCTCGAGGCGCGCGGCCTCGACATCCGCATCGTGTCGCTGCGTCATCCGACCGACCGCCAGCGTCATCCGATCACCGACGAGATCAAGGCGCCCATCCGCTACCTGCCGGAATATCTCCGGGAGGAGCCGAGGCGCGTCTTCCGGGCCTGGCTCTGGGCGCGGCGGCAGCCGGGCTGGCGCGCGGCCCGGGCGGCTTTCCTTGGGGATCTCCGCCGCGACCGCACCGCGAACCGGCTGCGCCGCCTCGGCCAGGCGATGGTGCTGGCGCAGGAGCTGCCGGCGGAGGTCGCGCAGCTCCACGCGCATTTCCTGCACACCCCCGCCTCGGTCGCGCGCTACGCGGCGCTCCTCCGCGATCTCCCCTGGACGGTCTCCGCCCATGCCAAGGACATCTGGACCACGCCGGACTGGGAGATCCGCGAGAAGCTCGCCGGCTGCCGATGGGCGGTGACCTGCACCGCCGATGGCGCGCGCCATCTCGCGGCGCTGGCGCCGGAGCCCGGCCGCGTCGCGCTCGTTTACCACGGCATCGACGGCGCCCGCTTCCCGCCGCCGCCGCGCGCCGCCTCGGTGCGCGCCGGCAACGATCCCGCCGATCCCCTGCGGCTGCTCTCGGTCGGCCGCGCGGTGGCGAAGAAGGGCTATGACGACCTGCTGGAAGCGCTGGCGCGGCTGCCGGCGGATCTCCACTGGCGCCTCGTCCATATCGGCGGCGGACCGATGCTGGCGGAGCTCCGGGAGTGGGCGGCGCAGCGCGGTCTCTCCCAGCGCATCGAGTGGCGGGGCGCCCAGGCGCACGAGGCGGTGCTTGCCGCCTATCGCGACGCCGACCTCTTCGTGCTGGCGAGCCGGGTGGCCGCCGACGGCGACCGCGACGGCTTGCCGAACGTGCTGCTGGAAGCGCAGAGTCAGCGCCTCGCGGTGATCGCGACGAGCCTGCCGGCGATCGCGGAGCTGATCGAGACCAATGTCACCGGCGTTCTGGTGCCCGCGGCCGATCCGGCGGCGCTGTCGGCGGCGCTCGAGCGGCTGATCCGCGCGCCGCTGGAGCGCGCGCGGCTGGCGGCAGCCGGCGAGGCGCGGGTGCGCGCGCACTTCACCCTCGAGGCCGGCGTCGACATGCTGGCGGCGAAATTCGGCCTCGCACCGCAGGGCTGGGAGGACAGTGAGGCATGCGCATCGCGTTCTATGCGCCGCTGAAGCCGCCGGACAGCCCGGTGCCGTCGGGCGACCGGCGGATGGCGCGCATGCTGTGGGCGGCGCTGGTCGCCGGCGGCCATGAGCCGGTGCTCGCCGCCCGCTTCCGCAGCCGCGCCCGCACCGACAATCCGGTGCGCCAGGCGCGCATGGGCGCCGTCGGCACCAAGCTCGCCGACCGCTACCTCGCCCGCGTCACCCGCCATCCGGAGCGGCGGCCCGACCTCTGGTTCACCTATCACCTCTACTACAAGGCACCGGACTGGATCGGCCCCCGCGTCGCGACGCGGCTCGGCATTCCCTACGTGGTCGCCGAGGCGTCGCTGGCGCGGAAGCGCCGCGAGGGACCCTGGCATCTCGGCCACGAGGCCACCGTCGATGCGATCAACCGCGCCGCCGGCATCATCGGCCTCAACCCCGCCGACCGCGAGGGCGTGATGGAGGCGATCGCCAGCCCGGACCGCTGGCTGCCGCTGAAGCCGTTCCTCGACCGCAAGCCGTTCATCGCGGCGCGGGCAGCGCGCGAGGCGACGCGGCGCGAGCTCGCCGAGCGCTGGCGCCTCGATCCGGCGATGCCGTGGCTGATCGCGCTCGCCATGATGCGCGAGGACGTGAAGCTCGAGTCCTATCGGCTGCTGGGGAGCGCGCTCGCGCTCTGCAAGGAGAAGCCCTTCGAGCTCATGGTGGTGGGCGACGGACCGGCGCGCAAGGACGTGGAGCGGGCGCTGGCGCCGCTCGGCGCGCGGGTGCGCTATCTGGGCGCGCTTGCCGAGAGCGCGGTGCCGCCGGTGCTGGCGGCCGCCGATCTCTGCGTCTGGCCGGCGATCGGCGAGGCCTATGGCTTCGCGCTGCTG
This sequence comes from Allostellaceae bacterium, assembly GCA_035507155.1. GTDB lineage: Bacteria > Pseudomonadota > Alphaproteobacteria > ATCC43930 > CGMCC-115725 > DASZHJ01. The sequence goes on along the minus strand of DATJOK010000007.1, from coordinate 13,633 downwards.
GAAGCGCAGGCGGCCGGCGTGCCGGTGGTGGCGGGCCGCGCCGGCGGCGTCGCCGCCATCGTCGAGGACGGCGCGACCGGCGTGCTGACGCCGGAGCACGACGGCGCCGCCTTCGCCGCCGCGGTGAGCGATCTCATCGGCGACGCCGCGCGGCGCGAGAGCCTCGGCCGCGCCGCCATCGAGCGCGTGGCGGCGGAGCACGATCTGACCGCCGCCGCGCGGCACCTCGACGGCATCCTGCGCGGCATCGTCGCCACGGCGCGATGACGCGCCTCGCCCTGCTGCGCCACGGCCCGACCGCCTGGACGCGGGAGCATCGCCTGCAGGGCCGCACCGACGTGCCGCTCGACGCGGGCGGCCGCGCGGAGGTGGCCCGCTGGCGGCTGCCGCCGGAAGCAACCCACTATCGCTGGCTCGCGAGTCCGCTGCGCCGCGCCGCCGAGACCGCGGCGCTCCTCGGCATCGACGCCACACCGGAGCCGCGCCTCGTCGAGATGAGCTGGGGCCGCTGGGAAGGCCGCCGCGTCGCCGATCTCGGCGCCGAGGAGGGCGAAGCCTTCGCCGCCTGGGAAGCGCGCGGCCTCGACCTGGAGCCGCCGGGCGGCGAAAGCCCGCGCCAGGTGCAGGAGCGATTGAAGCCGCTGCTGGCGGAGCTTGCGGCCGGTCCCGCCGCGGTCGGCGCGGTCACCCACAAGGGCGTGATCCGCGCCGTGCTGGCGCTCGCCACCGGCTGGGACATGACGGCGAAGGAGCCGGCGAAGCTCGCCTGGAGCGCGCTCCACCTCTTCGAGCTCGACGCCGAGGGCACGCCGCGGATCGACCGGTTGAACCTGAGCCTCATCGCGCCGTGACGACACGCGTCCTCTTCCACGTGCAGCATCTCCTCGGCATCGGCCATGCACGGCGCGCGGCGATGCTGGCGGCGGCGATGCAGCGGGAAGGGCTCGCCGTGACGGTGCTCTCCGGCGGCGAGCCGCTCGACCTCGACTGGGGCGGCGCCGAGATCGTGCAGCTGCCCTGGGCGCGCGCCCGCGATCAGAGCTTCAAGCCGCTGGTCGATGTAGAGGACCGGCCGCTCGACGACGGCTTCCACGCGAAGCGCCGCGGTCTGGTTCTGCAGGCGCTGGCGCGCTGGCGCCCGCACGTGCTGCTGATCGAGAGCTATCCCTTCGGCCGGCGCGCCTTTCGCGTCGAGCTCGATGCGCTGATCGCGGCGGCGCGCGCGCAGGTGCCGCGGGCGGCGGTGCTGAGCTCGATCCGCGACATCCTGGTGGCGAAGGACGATCCCGCCCGGAGCGCCGGCATCGTCGCGCAGGTGCGGCGCGATTTCGACGCGGTGCTGGTGCATGGCGACCGCGACCTGATACCGCTGGAGGCGAGCTTTCCCGCCGCGGCGGAGATCGCCGACCGGCTGCGCTACACCGGCTACGTGGCGGCGACACCGCCGAGCGCGCGGGAGGTTCCCGACACCGGCGAGGTCCTGGTCTCCGCCGGCGGCGGCGCGGTGGGACTGCCGCTGCTGCAGGCGGCGCTCGCCGCGCGGCCGCAGACCGCGCTCGCCGACCGCCGCTGGCGCCTCATCGCCGGACCGAACCTGCCCGCGGCGGATTTCGCCCGGCTCGCGGAGCAGGGCGAGGCCGGCGTGGTGCTGGAGCGGTTCCGGCCGGACTTCCCGGCGCTGCTGGCGGGATGTCATCTCTCGGTAAGCCAGGGCGGCTACAACACGCTCCTCGACGTGCTGCAGGCGCGGCGGCGGGCGGTGGTGGTGCCTTTCGCGCGCGGGGGAGAGACCGAGCAGAGAATGCGCGCGCAGCTGCTCGCCGCGCGCGGATTGATCCACGTGGTGGAAGAGGAAGCCCTCGACCGCGGAAGCGCCGGCGCGGGGCTGGCCGCCGCCATCGCCGATGCCCTGGCGGCACCGCCGCCGCCGGCCCTCGCGGTCGCGCTCGACGGCGCCCGCCGCAGCGCGGAGGCGGTCGCCGAGGTCGCGCGAGAAGCTTCTCTGGACTGACGAATCCCCGTTTGTTTGCAACTGCGTGACCGCCCGTTTGGACTCGCCGGAACCTCTGACTATACTCCGACCATGACCCGCCCGCCGGCTGCCCCCGCCCTCGCCGACTGGACCGATCTCGCGGTCGAGCTCGACCGCTGGGCGGCGGCGGGAAAGCAAGCAAGCTTCTGGTGGCGCGACGACGATGCGGTGGCGTGGACGCCGGCGCTGCAGCGGCTTCTGGACCTTGCGGGTCCGCTGCCGGTGGCGCTCGCACCGATCCCGGGCGAGATCGAGCCCGATCTGCCCGAGGCGCTGGCGGGCTATCCGGCCGTGGGCGTGCTGCAGCATGGCTGGCGGCACACCAACCACGCGCCCGAAGGCGAGAAGAAGGCGGAGCTGGGCCCGCACCGGCCGCTTGCCGTGCGGCTGCAGGAGCTGATCGCCGGCCGCGACCGCCTCCGGGCGCTGTTCGGCGCGCGCGCGCTGCCGGTGCTGGTGCCGCCCTGGAACCGGATGGGCGCCGACCTGCTGCCGGAGCTGCCGCGGATCGGCATCAGCGGCTACTCCGCCGACCGACCGCGCGCGAGTGCCGAGCCGGTCGCCGGCCTGCGCGTCGTCAATGTCCACGTCGATCTCGGGCCGCTGCAGAACGACCGGAGCGCGGCGGCGGAGCGGCCGATCCTCGGCAGCCTGCTCAGCCATCTGATCGGCCGCCGCACCGGCGCCGTCGATGCCACCGAGCCGACCGGCCTCCTCACCCATCACCGGGTGCAGGACGGCCGCTATGACGGCTTCCTCAGCCGCTTCCTGGCGATCGCGCGTCGGCACGCCGCGGCGTTCTTCCCGCCGATCGGCGAGATGTTCCGGCCGACATGAGCGAGCACCGGTATCCCGCCCAGGTCCTGCTCGGCGACTATGCGCGCGCCGGCGCCGGCCTGCTGCTCACCGGCGCGCCGCTGGTGCTGGTGCGGCTCAATCTCTACGTCGGCCTGGTGCTGGGATTGCTGGTGGTGCTGTTCGCCGTCTTCGCCGGGCTGACGCTGCTGCGCCAGCTGCGGCCGATCGAGCTCGGCGACGACGGCATCGAGGCGCACGGCCTCTTTCCGGTGCGCCTCTCCTGGGACGCGCTGGAGAAAGTGTCGCTGCGCTATTTCGCGACCCGGCGCGACGGCCAGCGCGGCTGGATGGAGCTGAGGCTCGGCGGCGCCGGCGGCAAGCTGCAGCTCGACAGCCGGATCGATGGCTTCCGCGACATCGCGGCGCGGGCGGCGCGCGCGGCCTCGCGCCGGCAGCTGTCGATGACGCCGGCGACCGCAACCAATTTTGCCGCGCTCGGCATTCCGCTGGCGCCCAGCGCGGGAGAATAGGCGTGCCGGACCTGCTCAGCATCCGCGACCTTCACGTCGAGTTTCATGTCCCGGAGGGCGTGATCCGCGCGGTGCGCGGCGCCAACCTCAGGGTGCGCCAGGGCTCCACCATGGCGATCGTCGGCGAGAGCGGCTCCGGCAAGACGGTGGTGAGCCAGGCGATCATGGGCATCCTGCCGGCGGCGGCGCGCATCCCCAAGGGCGAGATCCTGTTCGCCGATCCGCGCACGCCCGGCGTCGTCACCGACATCGCGAGCCTGCCGCGCGACGGCAAGGAGATGCGCGCCATCCGCGGCGGCCGCATCTCCATCATCTTCCAGGAGCCGATGACCTCGCTGTCGCCGCTGCACACGATCGGCAACCAGGTGAGCGAGGCCTTGGAGCTGCACCGCGACGTCTCCCGCGAGGAGGCGCTGGATCTCACCCAGGAGATGCTGCGCCTGGTGGGCTTCCCCGATCCCAAGAAGGCGCTCAAGACCTATCCCTTCGAGCTTTCCGGCGGGCTCCGACAGCGGGCGATGATCGCCATGGCGCTGGTCTGCCGGCCGGCGCTGCTCATCGCCGACGAGCCCACCACCGCCCTCGACGTCACCATCCAGGCGCAGATCCTGAAGCTGATCCACGATCTGCAGCGCGAGCTCGACATGGCGGTGCTGCTGATCACCCACGATCTGGGCGTGGTCGCCAACGTCGCCGAGGAGGTGGTGGTGATGTACCACGGCGCGGTGGTGGAGAGCGGCACCATCGAGGACATCTTCCGCGCCCCGGAGCACCCTTATCTGAAGGCGCTCCTGCGCGCGGTGCCACGCTTCGACATGAAGCCCGGCGAGCGGCTGGTGCCGATCCGCGAGATTCCGCATTCCGAGGCGCGCTACCTGATGAAGGAGCGCTCGCGCACGCTGACCGCGGGGCCGCTCATCAAGATGGAACACCTGAAGCGGAGCTTCGAGATCCGCAAGCGCTCGTTCTTCGGCGGCGACAGCCTGCGCGCGGTCGCGGTCGACGACGTGAGCCTCACCATCGAGCGCGGCGAGTGCCTCGGCCTCGTCGGCGAGAGCGGCTGCGGCAAGACCACCCTCAGCAAGATGCTGCTGGGCGCGCTCACCCCCGACAGCGGCAAGGTCACCTATTACGAGAGCGGCAAGCCGGTGGACGTGCTGGAGCTCAAGGAGCCGGCGCGCACCGAGTTCCGCCGCCGGGTGCAGTTCGTGTTCCAGGATCCGTTCGGCTCGCTCAATCCGCGGATGACGGTCTACGACATCATCAGCGAGCCGCTCATCATCCACAAGATCGGCACCCCCGACGAGCGCCGCGAGATGGTGAAGGAGCTGGTGACGCTGGTGGGGTTGGACGTGCGCTACCTGAAGCGCTATCCGCACAGCTTCTCCGGCGGCCAGCGCCAGCGCATCGGCATCGCCCGCGCCCTGGCGCTCCGCCCCGATCTCCTGATCTGCGACGAGCCGGTCTCCGCCCTCGACGTCTCGATCCAGGCGCAGATCCTGAACCTGCTCCGCGATCTGAAGGCGCAGCTCGGCCTCACATATCTCTTCGTCAGCCACAATCTTGCCGTCGTCGACTACATCGCCGACCGCATCGCCGTCATGTGCCGCGGCCGCATCGTCGAGATCGCGCCGCGGGCGACCTTGTTCCGCAATCCCGTCCATCCCTATACGCGCGCGCTCCTCGCCGCGGTGCCGGCGCCCGATCTCGACCATCGGCTGGATTTCGCCGGGCTGATGGAGGAGAAGGCGTCCGACCCCGCGGCCTGGCCGCTGCCGTTCCGTCTCGACGGCCAGAACCGGCCGGAGCTCATCGATCTCGGCGCCGGGCATTTCGTCCAGGCCGCCTCGCAAAGCGTGGAGGCCGCGCAATGAGAAGGCTCGCCATCCTGCTGCCGATCCTCTGCCTGGCGCTCGGCGGCGCTGCGCGGGCGCAGACCCCGACACTGGTGGAGACGCCTTATTTCACCGACGCCGTCGACGCCGCCCGCCTGCCGCCGGTGGCCCAGCGGGTGCCCGAGGAGCCCCTGGTCGAGACGCCGACGCTCCCCGGCAAGCCCGGCGGCGAGCTCCGCCTGCTGATGGCGGGCGCCAAGGACACGCGGATGATGGTGGTCTACGGCTACGCCCGCCTCGTCCGCTACAACAGCGCCTACAAGCTGGAGCCCGACATCGCCAAGGCGGTCGACGACGACGGCGACCGCGTCTTCACCTTCCATCTGCGCAAGGGCCAGAAATGGTCCGACGGCAAGCCGTTCACCGCCGAGGATTTCCGCTACTGGTTCGAGGACGTCGCCTCGAACAAGAGCCTCTATCCGAACGGGCTGCCGGATCAGCTGGTGGTGGACGGCAAGGGCCCGAAATTCGAGGTGCTGGATCCCGAGACGGTGCGCTACAGCTGGGACGAGCCGAACGCGCTGTTCCTGCCGGCGCTTGCCAGCCCGGATCCGCTCTACATCTACGGGCCGGCGCACTACCTGAAGCGCTTCAACGCCAAATACGCCGATGCCAACGTGCTCTCGGCGCTGATCAAGGAATACCGGGTGCGCAACTGGGCGGCGCTCCACACCCGGCTCTTCCACCCCTATCACAACGACAATCCGGAGCTGCCGACTCTCGATCCCTGGGTACTGCAGACCAAGCCGCCCTCCGAGCGCTTCGTGTTCGAGCGCAATCCCTATTACTTCGCGATCGATCCCGCCGGGCATCAGCTGCCCTACATCGACAAGGTCACCATGACCATCGCCGACGCCAAGATCATCCCGGCGAAGACCGGCGCCGGCGAGAGCGATCTGCAGGCGCGCTATCTCCGCTTCGACAACTACACCTTCCTGAAGGACGCCGAGGACCACAACGACTACACGGTCCGGCTCTGGCGCACCGCGCCCGGCGCGCAGGTGGCGCTCTACCCGAACCTCAACTACGACGATCCCGCCTGGCGCAATCTGCTGCGCGACGTCCGCTTCCGCCGCGCGCTCTCGCTGGCGATCGACCGCCAGGAGATCAACCAGGTGATCTATTACGGCCTGGCGGTGAACGGGCAGAACACCGTGCTGCCGGGCTCGCCGCTCTACAAGCCCGAATACCGCGAGGAATGGGCGAACTACGATCCGAAGGAAGCCAACAAGCTCCTCGACGAGCTCGGCCTCACCAAGCGCGACAGCGACGGCACCCGCCTGCTGCCGGACGGGCGGCCGCTGGAGATCGTGGTGGAGAACGCCGGCGACAGCAGCGAGCAGTCGGACGTGCTGGAGCTGATCCGCGACAGCTGGGCGGAGATCGGCGTCAGGCTGTTCGCCAAGCCCTCGCAGCTGGAGATCTGGCTCCGGCGCGTCTATGCCGGCAGCACCATGATGTCGATCGACAAGGGCTACGACAACGGCCTCCCCTCCGCCAACATGCCGCCGATCGAGTTCACCCCCACCAACCAGCGCCAGCTGCAATGGCCGAAATGGGGGCAGTACGTGGAGACCAAGGGCAAGGCGGGCGAGGCGATCGACCTGCCGGCGGCGGAGCAGCTGCGCCAGCTCTATCTCGACTGGTTCAAGACCCGGAGCGAGGACGAGCGGGCGGAGATCTGGGCCAAGATCCTCGACATCCAGGCCGACCAGGTGTTCACCATCGGCGTCGTCGCCGGCGTGATGCAGCCGGTGGTGGTCAGCAACAAGCTCAGGAACGTGCCGCGGGAAGGCATCTACAACTGGGATCCGGGCGCCTTCTTCGGCATCTACCACCCGGATACGTTCTGGCTGGCGCCCGACGGCACCAACGAGGCCGCGCAGGCGCAGTCGCACGGGTGAGACGGCAGGCGCGGCAGTGACGCCAGGACATCGACAAGCAAAAATCAGACGATCCGAACAGCGGGCAGGCAGCGGGGGCGGCGAGAGGCGGAATGTTCCAGTACATCATGCGGCGCGTGCTGATCATGATCCCGACGCTGATCATCATCAGCGCGGTGATCTTCACCATCATCAAGCTGCCGCCGGGCGACTATTTCAGCACCTACATCGCCGAGCTGCAGTCCTCCGGCGAGGCGGTCGATCAGCAGAAGATCGCCTTCCTGCGCGCGCAGTACCACTTCGACGACCCCGCCTGGAAGCAGTACCTCTACTGGGCGGGCGGCCTCATCCACGGCGACCTCGGTTATTCCTTCCAGTATGACCTGCCGGTCTCCGCCGTGGTGGGCGACCGGCTCATGCTCACCTTCATCGTCTCCCTCAGCACCATCCTCTTCACCTGGGTGGTGGCCTTCCCGATCGGCGTCTATTCGGCGACGCACCAGTACAGCTGGTCCGACTACGGCCTGACCTTCCTGGGCTTCCTCGGCCTCGCCACGCCCAATTTCCTGCTGGCGCTGGTGCTGCTCTATTTCGCCAACGTCTATTTCGGCATCTCCATCGGCGGGCTGATGGAGCCGCACTACATCGACAAGCCCTGGAGCGTCGGCAAGGCGCTATCGGTGCTGCAGCATCTCTGGATCCCGGTGCTGGTGATCGGCGCCGCCGGCACCGCCGGCATGATCCGGCGATTGCGCGCCAACCTCCTCGACGAGCTGCAGAAGCAGTACTACGTCACCGCCCGCGCCAAGGGGCTCTCGCCCTTCCGGGCGCTGGTGAAATATCCGCTGCGCATGTCGCTCAATCCCTTCATCGCCGATATCGGCGCGCTGCTGCCGCACGTGATCTCCGGCGCCGCCGTGGTCTCGGTGGTGCTGTCGCTGCCGACCACCGGCCCGATGCTGCTCTCGGCGCTCCGGAGCCAGGACATGTATCTCGCCGGCTCCTTCCTGATGTTCATGGCGACGCTCACGGTGGTGGGCGTCTTCGTCTCCGACCTGGCGCTCGCCTGGCTCGATCCGCGCATCCGCCTCGAGGGGGGCACCAGCCGATGAAGGCCGAAGCCCCGCCGGTGCTCGACCGGCTCCCGCATTACGTCGCGCCGGAGCCCTTCGATCCCTACTCCGTCGAGGCGATGACGTCGGAGCAGGAGCGCTTCTACCTCGCCTCGCAATGGCAGATGATGTGGTGGAAGCTGCGGCGCCACCGCCTCGCCGTCGTGTCGGGCGGCGTGCTGGCGGTGCTCTACCTCTCGATCTTCCTCAGCGAGTTCCTGGCCCCCTACGGGCTCAACAGCCGGCACAACGACTTCATCTACGCGCCGCCGCAGCGCGTCCATCTCTTCGACAACGGCAGCTTCGTCGGGCCCTTCGTCTACGGCTACGACTATCGCCTGGACATGAAGACGCTGCAGCGCGTCTACACCGTCGACCCCGGCAAGGTGCAGCCGATCCGCTTCTTCTGCCGCGGCGACAGCTACTACTATTTCGGCCTGGTGCCCGGCAGCTGGCATCTCTTCTGCCCGGCCGAGCACGGCTCCGCCTTCCTGCTCGGCACCGACCGGCTCGGGCGCGACATGCTCTCGCGCATCCTCTACGGCGCCCGCATCTCGCTCACCATCGGCATCGTCGGGATCTCGATCAGCTTCATCGTCGGCCTGACGCTCGGCGGCCTCGCCGGCTATTACGGCGGCTGGGTCGACAGCCTGGTGCAGCGCCTGATCGAGATCATCCGCTCCTTCCCGGAGCTGCCGCTCTGGATGGCGCTCTCGGCGATCCTGCCGGTGACCTGGAGCCCGCTGCTGGTCTATTTCGGCATCACCCTCATCCTCGGGCTCATCGACTGGACCGGCCTCGGCCGCGCCGTGCGCTCGAAGCTGCTGGCGCTCCGCGAGGAGGATTTCGCCACCGCCGCCGTGCTGATGGGCGCGAAGCCGCGGCGCATCATCATGCGCCACCTGCTGCCGAGCTTCATGAGCCACCTCATCGCCTCGGCGACGCTCTCGATCCCCTCGATGATCCTCGGCGAGACCGCGCTCTCCTTCCTGGGCCTGGGCCTGCGCCCGCCGATCACCAGCTGGGGCGTGCTCCTCAACGAGGCGCAGAACATCAACGTGGTGGCGCTCTATCCCTGGCTCATGCTGCCGGTGGTGCCGGTCATCACCGTGGTGCTGGCGTTCAACTTCCTGGGCGACGGGTTGAGAGACGCCGCGGATCCCTATCGGTAAATCGCTGCGACCGACGCTCGGGTGACCGAATGCGGATTCAGAATCGACGCATTTTCAAGGAAATTCCCGGGCTCCGAGGAGAGCGAATCATTTTGTACGATTGGGATGGCGAGACGCCAAAGTTTTGCAATCTCGTCAAGCTCGCGGCGGACGGAAGCACAGCTTGGATCGTTCAGCCGAGGCACCCGCTCGAAGGTGTATATTCTGGCGTCGAACTCGACGATGGCAACTTGCGCGCCTACAACATGGCAGGCTATTCCGACACCATCGATTACGATTCGGGTGTGATCTTGCACCGCATCTTCGTCAAATAGACTCTTACTATAAACGGCATCCCAGTCGCGGGAAAGATTCACCACGGAGGCACGGAGGACACAGAGGGTTGGGTCACGCAACTTCGATTTGGACTGCCTCACAAAGTGCGATGAGATGGCAGCCATAAGACGGCTCGATGGTCACGATGGTCGTCTTTCCTTCAGCCACTTCCCGTGCACAGCGCTCCAAGACAAGCTCATGGTTTTCGCGATGGGGCGAGCCCACGTGCGGATGAAGTTCACCCATCAGCGAGCGAACGGCGCTCATGTTCGGCTGAATACCGCAGACGATTGTGACGTCAAAAATTATGTTTCCTTCCAGGAACTCGCTGCACTTGAGTCGTCGCAGACCAGTCAAAATCATATTGAACGACTGATCGCGGACGTCACGCAGGCGCACGCGTAGCGTGGCCTTATCCAGGAGCTCGAGGCCGATTACGTATCCATCATGCAGATCTGGGCTGCGAAGGGTGCAGTTGGAATCGAGGGCAATCTCCATAACAGCAGCCTATGATCTCAGACGTGTCTCGAAAAGCATCGCGTGAGGATACCGATCCTCCGTGATCTCCGTGCCTCCGTGGTGAATCTGCTTCAATTGCCTGCAGACGCAGTCGTGCGTCCTTCGAGACGCGCCTTCGGCGCTCCTCAGGATGAGGCAAATCGAGGATGGCGGTAAGAAACGTCCTCATCCTGAGGAGGGCGCGTGAGCGCCCGTCTCGAAGGACGCACGATGGCCGATCCAGCCTCAGGGCCTGAGCACCATGCCTTCGCGGGCGACGATGGCGTTCGGGAACTGCTTTGCCGCTTCGACGGCGATCTGGTCCATGAAGGCGTCGTCGTGGGAGGGGTCGTGGTGGAAGATCACCAGGGTCTTCGCCTCGGCGGCCTTGGCGAGCTTCACCGCCTGCTGCCAGGTGGAATGGCCCCAGGTGCGGTGGCTGTCGTATTCCTCGTCGGTGTAGGTCGAATCGTAGATCATGAGATCGGCGCGGTGCGCGAGGCTCAGCACGTTCTTGTCGAGCTCGCCCGCCACGTGCTCGGTGTCGGTGAGATAGGCCACCACCTTGGTGCCGCATTCGACGCGATAGCCGGTGGCGCCGTTCGGATGATTGAGCGGCGCGGTCCTGAGCACGATGCCGGGCGCCGGGGTGATGGTCTCGCCGACCTCGAAATCGATGTAGTCGATGCGCGACTGGAAGATGCCGAGCGGCACCGGAAAGAGCGGCGCCGTCATCATCTCGGAGAGCACGCCTTTGAGCGTGTGGTCCGGCAGCAGATGCCCGGCCCAGAGCCTGAGCCGGCTCTCCGGCAGGAAGGCCGGGCGAAAGAACGGGAGCCCGCAGACGTGATCCACATGGGTGTGGCTGAAGAAGATATCGGCATCGACGGCGGCGCCGTTCGCCAGCATCGCATCGCCGAGCAGCCGGAGGCCGGTGCCGCCGTCGAAGATCACCACGCGCTCGCCGTAGCGCAGCTCGACGCAGGAGGTGTTGCCGCCGTAGCGGGCGGTATCGGGGCCGGGGCAGGCGATGCTCCCGCGCACGCCCCAGAAGCGGATCGCGAGGTCTGTCTTCTCCACCGCGCCTTCTCCCCTCCGCCCTCCCGGACGGGTTCGGTGCCCCTGGTGGCCTGATCGCGACCTTCTTGTCCCGGGAGTGACGGGCGGAGTCGTGGCTCTCGCGTCCACGATCCTTCCCGACGGCTGCCCAGGCCGGTCCGCTTGAAATTCGGACATCTAGCTACGTAGACGGAGACAAGCGCCGGGTCGAGAGAAAAAAGCGTTAATTTCGCCGATTGACCCGAAGGAGGAGCGCACCGGAGTCACGGCACCAGGCGATAGCCGCCGGGCTCGGTCACCAGGATCTCGGCGCGCGCCGGATCGCGCTCGATCTTCTGGCGTAGCCGATAGACATGGGTTTCTAGCGTGTGAGTGGTAACACCGGCGTTGTAGCCCCAGACCTCGTTGAGGAGCGCGTCGCGCCCCACGGTGCGATCGCCGGCGCGGAAGAGATACTTCAGGATCGACGTTTCCTTCTCGGTGAGGCGGATCTTTTTGCGCCCGCTCTGATCCAGCAGCAGCTTGGTGCTGGGACGGAAGGTATAGGGACCGATGGTGAAGATCGCGTCCTCGCTCTGCTCGTGCTGCCGCAGCTGCGCACGCAGGCGCGCCAGCAGCACGTTGAGGCGGAACGGCTTCGGAATGTAGTCGTTGGCGCCGGAGTCGAGTCCGAGGATGGTATCGGCGTCGCTGTCGGCGCCGGTCAGCATCAGGATCGGCGTGCGGATGTTGCTGCGCCGCATCAAGCGGCAAAGCTCGCGGCCGTCCATGTCGGGGAGACCGACATCGAGCAGGATGGCGTCGAAGTACTGCTGCTTCACCTGCTCCAGCGCCTGGTTCGCCGTCTCCACCTGCGCGACCTGGAATTCCTGATGCAGCTCGAGCTGCTCGGCGAGCGAATGCCGAAGCGCCTCGTCGTCGTCCACGATCAGGATCTTGCGACCAACCACCATCGAGCACTCCTTGGCTTCCGCGGCCGGACCGGGGCTTCCGCGGCCGGACCGGGCCCGGCTGGTGGTTTAAGTTAGGGGACCGCGCAATGCAATGCTCGCCCCGCGGGCGCCTGCCTTGCGGGAAGGACGTATCTCGGGTGTCGCCCAGCCGCCGGGCCGCACTCCGCAATTGCCTATAACCCGCTGTCATACTTTGGTTATCGGCCGCTGGCGGAAGCCGTGCCGGCCCTACCCGACGGCGATCTGACGCATCACGCTGCGATGCAATATAGAGTCGGGCTCGCCCAGGCGCTGGATCACGGAGAAATGATGGTCGCCGGGCTGGTCGGCGATTTCCAGGGCGAGGCCGTTGCGCCGCCAGAGCGTCGCCAGCGCCTCCTGCTGGCGGTGGAACTCCTCGCTCTCGGCGGTGCCGAGCGCCAGGATGAGCGGCGGTGCCGCGCGTGGCACCAAGTTGATCGGGCTGTTGCGCGCCGCCATCGCCGCATCCATGCCGAGCACGTCGTTCAAGTAGCAGAGCCGGATCGGCTCCAGATCGTAGAGGCCGCTGATGGCGCAGCCGCCGGCGAGCGGATGGCGGTCGAGCCCCTCGGCCCGCCAATCCGTCACCATCATCATCGCCGCGAGATGGCCGCCGGCGGAATGGCCGGAGACGTGGATGCGCTCGGGATCGATGCCGAGCTCGCGCGCGTTCTTCGCGACGAAGGCGATCGCGGCGCGGTTCTGCCGCACGATCTCGTCCATCGTCGCCTTCGGCGCCAGCGTGTACTCCACCATCACCACGCTGACGCCGGCGTCCTGGAACGCCGGCACGATGAAGCAGAAATCCTCCTTGCTGCGCGACTGCCAGTAGCCGCCGTGGATGAAGATGAGCGCCGGCGCCGGCGTCCTCGCCGCGGGGAAGAGGTCGAGCGCCTCCTTGTCGTAGCGGAGGTTGAGGCGCGACGGACGCGTCTTCAGCACCGCCTCGCAGGCGACCGCCCAGCGCGCGCTCCACTCCGCGTGATCGGTGACGCGGGCGCGGATGTTGTACTGCGCGTCGAGCGCCGCCTTGTCGTAGTCGCGATAAAGCGCCATGCGGTTCCCCCGAGCTCCTCAGCAAGTCTCGTCCGGCAGCGCCAGAATGTCCACATGACCGACGGCGAGGCGGAGCGCGCCTTCGATGCGGGCGGCGTGGCGCGTGGCGCGCCAGCGCTCGATCCGGTCGCCGGCATCCGCGTCGACCGCGCGCGCGGCATCGGCGGCGCCGTCGATCATCATCTCGAGCACGGTGTCGTCGCCGGCGCCGAGCCGCCAGTCGCCCGCCGCGCTCTCGACCCGATAGCCCGCGCGCCGGAGCAGCGATGCCGCTTCCGCCGGCGCCGCGGGCCCGAGCGCCGGACCGAA
>DATJOK010000006.1:0-11485 GCA_035507155.1 Allostellaceae bacterium | reverse complement strand
GCCCAGCGGAGAGAGCGCCGTCGGCTCGGTCGCGATCCCCTCCTGCTTCAGCGCCGCGATGGCGCCCTTGCGGTCGGCCTTCAGCGCGTTGACGCGAAGGTCGAGCGGCGCCTCGCTGTTGAGCGCCGCCATCTCGCGGGCAAGCTCGCCGCCGAAGGCGCGCTCCAGGTAGGGCGTGAGCCATTCCGGGAAATTGCCGCGCACCGGCGCCGGCATGGCGGGATGGCCGAGGTTGTGGCCGTGCAGCGACTTGAGGAGATGGAGCTCCTGGCGCTCGAGCGGCGCCGGCCGGAAGCGGTCGCCGTCGCAGGCCTTCTCGATCGCGCCCAGCGACCAGCCCTCCGCCAGCACCAGCGCCGTGAGCGTGCGCCGGCGCGCGTCGACGGGAAGCCCCTCGCCTTCCCGCTCCAGCCACCAGTCGAGCGCCGCGCGGTGGCGCAGCACCGCGTAGATGTGGCGCGAGATCTGGCCGCGATCGCTCGAGCCGGCGAAGCGGTGGCGGCGGAAGTAGTTGGCGACGATGTCGTCGGCTGGCGCGCGCCCCTGGTCGATCTGGTCGAGTAGCTGGATCGCGGCGGCCACCTGCGCGCCGGGGGTCATGGAGGGAAGTTCTCAGTCGTCAGTTTTCAGTTATCAGATGAAACGTCCACCGCATCATCCGACCCTTTCTTCTGACAACTGACAACTGACGACTGATAACTGACAACTTCCTCAAATCTCCTGCCGGTAGTTCGGCGCTTCCCGGGTGATCGCGATGTCGTGCACGTGGCTCTCGCGCAGGCCCGAGGCGGTGATGCGGACGAAGCGGCTGTTGCGCTGCATGTCGGGAATGGTGCGGTTGCCGGTATAGCCCATGGCAGCGCGGAGGCCGCCCACCAGCTGATGCACGATGTTGCCGACCGGCCCTTTGTGCGGCACGCGGCCCTCGACGCCTTCCGGCACCAGCTTGAGGGAGCTCGACACCTCCTCCTGGAAGTAGCGGTCGGCGGAGCCGCGCGCCATGGCGCCCACCGAGCCCATGCCGCGATAGGATTTGTAGCTGCGGCCCTGGTAGAGGAAGACCTCGCCCGGCGCCTCGTCGGTGCCGGCGAAGAGCGAGCCCAGCATGGCGCAGTCGGCGCCGGCGGCGATCGCCTTGGCGAGGTCGCCGGAGAACTTGATGCCGCCGTCGGCGATGACCGGCACCTCGCTCTTGCGGCATTCCTCGACCGCGTCGAGGATCGCGGTGAGCTGCGGCATGCCGACGCCGGCGACGATGCGGGTGGTGCAGATCGAGCCCGGGCCGATCCCCACTTTCACCGCATCGGCGCCCGCCTCGATGAGGGCGCGCGCTCCTTCGGCGGTCGCCACGTTGCCGGCGACGATCTGGGTGTAGTTGGAGAGCCGGCGCACCCGCTTCACCGCCTCCAGCACTCGCGAGGAATGGCCGTGGGCGGTGTCCACCACCAGCACGTCGCAGCCCGCGTCGAAGAGCGCCTCGGCGCGCTCGACGCCGTCGGCGCTGGTGCCGGTGGCGGCGGCGGCGCGGAGCCGCCCCTGCTCGTCCTTGCAGGCATAGGGGAAGCGCTGCGCCTTCTCGATGTCCTTGACGGTGATGAGGCCGATGCAGCGGTACTGGTCGTCGACCACCAGCAGCTTCTCGATCCGGTGCTGATGCAGGAGCCGCTTCGCCTCGGCGCGGTCCACCGTCTCGCGCACGGTGACCAGCTTCTCGCGGGTCATCAGCTCGGAGATCGGCTGCTTCGGATTGGTGGCGAAGCGGACGTCGCGGTTGGTGACGATGCCGACCAGCTTCTTGTTCTGCTGCACCACCGGGATGCCGGAGATGCGGTGCTCCGCCATCAGCTGCAGCGCGTCGGCGAGCGTCGCCTCCGGGCTGATGGTGACGGGGTTCACCACCATGCCGGCCTCGAACTTCTTGACCTTGCGCACCTCGTCGGCCTGGCGCTCGATCGGCATGTTGCGGTGGATGCAGCCGAGCCCGCCCGCCTGCGCCATGGCGATCGCCAGCGCGCTCTCGGTGACGGTGTCCATCGCCGCGGAGATCAGCGGAATGCCGAGGCTCACCTCGCGGGTGATGCGGGTCCTGGTATCGGTCTCGGTGGGGAGGACTTCTGAGGCCCCGGGCACCAGCAGCACGTCGTCAAAAGTGAGTGCCTGACGGAATTCCATGCTGCCTCCCGCGACTGGGTTGGCGCCGCACTATACACAATGAGCCCCTTAAGGGAAGGCGCTTGCCGCGCGCGGCAGAGACGCAAGAGTCGCAATGCTGAAAGCCCCGGAAATCACGCGAATCGGGATTTGGCCTCAGGGCTTTGCGGGGGCGCCGCGGAACCCCAGCGCCGCCACGTAGACTTCCGCCGATTCGGCCCGGCTCGCGGGCGGCTTCACGTGGCGGACGCTCTCGAAATCCCGCTTCAGGAGCTGCAGCAGCTCGCGCTCGGTGCCGCCCTGGAACACCTTGGCGATGAAGCTGCCGCCGGGGGCGAGGACGCTCCGCGCGAAGTCATAGGCCGCCTCGGCCAAGGCGATGATGCGGAGGTGGTCGGTCGGGGTGTGGCCGGTGGCGGGCGCCGCCATGTCCGAGAGCACGACATCGGCCGCGCCGCCGAGCGCTGCCTTGAGCGCCTCGGGCGCCTCCGGCGCCAGGAAATCGAGATGCAGCAGGCTGGCGCCCGGAATGCCGCCCATCTCCAGCACGTCGATGCCGACCACCCGGCCCTTCCCTTGCTCGGCGCCCACGCGCTCGACCGCCACCTGAGTCCAGCCGCCAGGCGCCGCACCGAGATCGACGACGCGGGCGCCGGGCTTCAGCACCTTGAGACGATCGTCGAGCTCCATCAGCTTGAAGGCGGCGCGCGAGCGGTATCCGAGGCGCCGCGCCTCGGTGACGTAGGGATCGTTGAGCTGGCGCTGCAGCCACTGGATCGAGGAGGCGGTGCGCCGTCCGGTGCTGCGCACACGCTCGGCCGGGGTGCGGGAGCTGGTGGGAGGGCCGCGGCGATTGCGTCCGCCGGTGCCGCGACCGGGCCTGCCGCGCATGATGACGGTTCAGCGCCCCTGGACCAGAGCGTGCAGGATGCCCTCGCGGAGCCCACGATCGGCGACGCGCACGCGACCCACCGGCCAGAGCGTGCAGATCGCCGCCAGGATGGCGCAACCCGCCAGCACGAGATCGGCGCGCTCGTCGCCGATGCAGGGATGCGCGACGCGGGCGCCGTAGTCCATGGCGAGGAGCCGGCGCGAGACCGTCTCCACCTGGTCGAAGCTGAGCGAGGTGCCGTCCACCGCCGAGCGCGTGTAGCGCGGCAGGTTGAGATGGATGCCGGCGAGCGTGGTGACGGTGCCGGAGCTGCCGAGCATCTGCACCTGGCGGCGCTCGATCCGCCGCGAAATGCGATGGCGCGCCTCGAAGCCCGCGAGTGCTGCCTGCACCTCGCCGAGCATCGCCGCATAGGCACCCTCGGTGACCGCGCGGCCGCCGTAGCGGTCGCTGAGCGTCACCACGCCGTGCGGCAGCGAGACGTAGTCGAGCACCTGCGGCGGATGGCGCGGATTGCGCGGCAGCCTGAGCCAGACCAGCTCGGTCGAGCCGCCGCCGATGTCGAACACGATGGCGAAGGGCGTGCGGCGGTCGAGGAGCGGCGCACAGCCGGCGACCACCAGGCGCGCCTCCTCGTCGCTGCTGATGATCTCGATCGGGATGCCGGTCTCCAGGCGCACCCGCTCGAGAAACGCGTCGCAGTTCTCCGCCCGCCGGCAGGCCTCGGTGCCGACCGAGCGCGCCAGGGTGACGCGGCGGCGCGCCATCTTGCCGGCGCAGACCAGCAGCGCCTCGAGGGTGCGGTCCATCGCCGCCTCGGAGAGCCGGTTGCTCTGGGCGAGCCCCTCGCCGAGGCGCACGATGCGGGAGAAGGCGTCGATGATGCGGAAGCCGCGGCCCGAGCGGCGGGCCACCAGAAGGCGGCAGTTGTTGGTGCCGAGGTCGATCGCCGCGAAGGTCTCCCGCGGCTCGGCAGACCCGGTGATTCCTTGGGGAATCAAGGGGATCCCGGCCTCGATCGGGGTCTCGGCAGCGCGCTCCAACGGGTCCTCCTGGGGGCTCCGGCACCTTCCTCGAGGGCCTCGCAAACCCCGTGCCGAGGCCGACTTTAGCCCAGGAGTCGCAGCCGGCAACAGGTTTTCCCCAGCCCTCAAAAAGGGCGAGGCCAGGCCCCGTCTCGCCCCAGAGCTGCCGCCGGGACCTTGACCCCAGGGCCCCCCGAACCACCTACCCAATAGGGCCGGCCCTATGCTATCAACCCAGCCCTCGCGCTTGGGGGATCGTCTAACGGTAGGACAGCGGACTCTGACTCCGCGAGTCTAGGTTCGAATCCTAGTCCCCCAGCCAGCGCATCGAGCCTCCATAATTACAGCATAATTACAGCGGTGCAGCAGGCGCCCGTGTGCGCCTCATTCACGGTCGCCGGACATGCGCCGGTCCGGCGATCGCTCCCATCGAGGCCAGCATGTCGGCCGAGTCCCGGGTGACGATGTCCCAGCTGCCGTCGCTGAAGTCGAGGCGCACGGCGGGGCGGCACGGGGCGTCCCAGTCCGCGCCGGTGATGATTTCGACGTCGATCAGGTGAGAGGCCATGATCGGCGAGTCTACCGCGACCATCTTCGACATGATCTCCTCGCGAGAATGACCGCGCGCGGACGCTGACCTACAAAGGGCAGCGTCCACCGCTTCCAGGAAGAGAACGCGATCGCCCGCCAATCGGCTCCGGGATTCGCCGGCGATCGTCGCGAGCAGCGATCGCGTGCGGGTCAGGAAGCGCCCGCGCGGACATGACGCTAATACCGGAGCGATGCTATCTCGGTGAGGCGCGAAACCGTCGCGGCTCAAACGAGCGAACCGCCGCGCGCCTTGGCATGGGAGTCCCTCGCCCGTCGCGCGATGGGCAGATTTTGGGACACGGTTGGGCGGATTTTGGGGCACTCATGTGTGGGTTTTCTGTCCACGCAGCGTTGCCGCCGGCGCTCCGTTGAGATTCCGTGCGGCAGACGCAGCTATTGCATCAATGATACAGACATCGAGCCAACGAGCTTATCTAGACCGGACCGAGAATCGGGCGCGGCGGAGCTACGCCTCGTCCATGAGACAGGCGGACGCATCGCGCGCCGAGATCATGCCGGCGGTGGTCGCCGCGGTGATGCTCTGGGTGCTGTGGCTGGCGGCGCTGGGCTTCGGCATCACCGCCGTTCTCGACTGGATCCGCGGCTAACGCGTCTACGCGAAGCTCGCACCGAAGATCGCGACGCCGACGGCGGCGGGCGCCGCCCGGACCTTGCCGCTCGCATCATCGAACCCGGTCGCATCATCGAAATGGAAGACCTGCTCCGGCGACGGGGTCGCAGTTTCCGGCGCAAACCACGCGCAGCCGACGCCAGCGCCGGCCCGTCCGCACTAACCGGAAATTAACCCATCCACGCTCTGATCCGCAGGGAGATTTCGCCGTCGGCGATCAGCACAAGGCGGTGCCCCATTTCGACCCAGACTGTCGATGCCGACCTGACGCTCGGACGGAAACGGCTGGAGGACGGCGATCCCGCCGGCGCCGTTCCACATTTCCTGCAGGCGCTCGGCGGCGACAATCCGTCGCTCGCCAAACGATGGCTCGCCATCAGCTACGCGCTCTGCGGCCGGGCGCGGGATCTCGCCGCGGTGGTGGCCGGTTATGATCCGGCGCCGGCTCGCAGGCTCCTCTTCGTCCACTCCATGCTGCTCGAGCTGGTGGACGCCAAGGCCTGGAAGCCGATCTCGACCATTGCGGCAGCCTGCATTGCCGACCCCTATCTCCACTCCATCGCCGCCTATTACGTCGGCTGCGGCAAGCTCGTCGCTGGCGATTACGACGGCGCTTTCGCCTGCTTCCAGGAGTTCAAATCGGTCGTCCTCTCGCGCCACCGGGAATTTCCGATCGCCACCGACGAGGATTTCAATCTCGTCGTGCGTCAGGCCCTCCTCATCGAGCCGCCGGAGCACGTCCGCGAGCTGATGGCGGCGCAAGCCGGTGCGAGCCCCACCGCGCCCGCCGTCACGGCCGCCGGTGACTGGCGCGACTCCGCTGCGGAGGGTCCGGTCTTCCTCTGCTGCTGCGACAGCCGGTATTTCCGCCGCTTCGCGCCGGAACTGTCGCGATCGCTCGCCGCGGTCCGGCCCGACGCCACCCTCCACTTCCATCTCGCCGGCCCCCAGGATGCGGATCTCGCGCTCGCGCGATCGCTCGCCGCGCAGCATCCGACGGTGACCTTCAACACGACCCTGGAGATGACGCCGCTCTTCACCCAGCCGGTTTACTACACTTGCAACCGCTTCCTCGTCGCGCCGCTGCTGCTCCAACGCTATCGCCGCCCTCTGCTGATGCTGGATGCCGACAGCCTGCTGCTCGACGATCTCGGCGCCATCATCGAGGCGGCGCGGGATTTCGACTTCGCCTGCTTCAATTCCGGCCGCGTCGAGCCGGCCTCGGTGTTCCAGGCGGGCGTGATGTACTTTGCGGCGAGCCCCGGAGCGCTGAAGCTGCTGGAGATCCTCGGCCGGCTGGTGCTGGCGAAGCTCGCCCTGCCGCCGATGCTGTCCTGGATGCTCGATCAGGCGGCGCTCTATTCCGCCATCCGCTACGCCGAGAAATACGCGCCGGAGATCGCCATCGGCGATCTCGCCGCTGCCACGGGACGGAAGCTGACAGATTTCCTGGGCGCGCTCGGCACGCGGGAGGAGAAGCTCGAGCTCATGCACCGCGCGCCGGGATCCTGACGCCGACCCCGCCCTCGCCTTCGCGTGCAGGATCCGGCTAGACTGGCGCGCACTCCGCAGCAACGGATCAATGAGGGCGGGCGTCATGACGTCGAGAAATCTTCGCGAGCGCCTGGCGGCCTCGGAGCTTCTGCAGGTGATGGCGGCGCACTCGCCGCTCTCGGCCAGGCTCGCCGCGGAGGCGGGCTTCGACGGCATCTGGGCCTCGGGCTTCGAGCTCTCGGCGCTCTACGGGCTCCCTGACATCAGCCTCCTCTCCATGACCCAGCATCTGGAGATGGTGCGCGCGATGGCGGAGCAATGCGATCTCCCGATCGTCGCCGACATCGATACCGGCTTCGGCAATGCGCTCAACGTGATCCACGCGGTGCGGCAGTATGAGCGCGCCGGCGCCGCCGCCGTCGTGATCGAGGATAAGACCTTTCCGAAGGTGACGAGCCTCGTTGCCGGCGGCCGGCAGGAGCTGCTGCGGACCGAGGAGTTCCAGGGCAAGATCGCGGCGGCGCTCGCCACGCGCCAGAGCGCGGACTTCTTGGTCATCGCCCGCACCGAGGCGCTGATCGCCGGGCTCGGGCAGGCGGAGGCCTTGAAGCGCGCCGCCGCCTACGAGGAAGCCGGCGCCGATCTCGTCCTGGTGCATTCGAAGTCGAAGACGCCGGACGAGATCGAGAGCTTCGTCCGCGCCTGGACCGGCGGCGCAAGGCTGGTGCTGGTTCCCACGGCCTATCCCGAGCTCGATGCCGGGCGCATCCGCGCTCTCGGCAAGGTCGCGATGGTGATCTACGGCAACCACGCCATCCGCGCGGCGGTGACCGCGATGCAGCAGGTCTTCGCCCGTATCCGCGCCGATGGCGGCATCCAGAACGTGAGCCGGGACATCGTCTCCGTCGAGGAGATCTTCCGCCTCCAGGGCATGGACCGCGTGCAGGCGGACGAGAAGCGCTTCCTGCGCTGAGCAGCCGCCCGGCCGCGGGAAGCGCTCTACGCGGCGCCGCTATAGGCCACCTCGTAGTGGCGGGCGAAGTCGTCGAAAGCAGAAAGGGCGGCGCGGCCTTCCGGCTCGACGATGGCGACCTCCGGGTCGGGGCCGGCGAATTTCTTGATCGTCTCGATCGAATCCCAGAGCGTCACGGCGAGGAATTCCACCTTTCCCTCGGCCTCGCGCCGCAGCAGGTAGGCGCCGCGATGTCCCGCGATCTCCTTGAGATGAGGCGCCACCGCGGTGGTGAAATGGCGGTGATAGGCGTCGGCCTTTGCCGTGGTCGCGGTTCCCCGCCACAAGCGAGCGATCATCTGAAACCCTCCTGATTGGTGACCGGCTGCCGACATCCTCGCACGCGCAGCCTCAGTGTATTGGCTGAAAATGCCGACCGACGCTCCGCAGTTGTGGGGCGGGCAGCCGCGGATCTATGCTGCGCTCGCTGCGTGGAGTTCCATGGCCAGGCTCGACAGACGAAATCACACCCGATACTGCTGGCACAGGCAGTTTCCCGGCTTGAGCCTTCTCCAGGCGGATTTCACCGCCCACGATTATCCGGCGCATGCCCACGACGCCTTCGTCATCGCCGTCACCGAGCAGGGCGGAGCGAGGATCAGGAGCCGACGCATCGAGGAGGCGGTCGGCCCCGCCACCTTGTTCGTCTCCAACCCGGCGGAGCCGCAGTCCGCCACGATGGGCGACAGTCCGCACTGGCGCTATCGCGCGCTCTACCTCACCCGCCAGGCGACGGACGTCGTTGCCCGCGACCTCGGCTGGAGGGATGTTCCCTGCTTCACCCGCAACATGCTCGGCGATCGCGATCTCATCGCCGGTTTCGCCCAGCTGCATCACGCCCTCGTCGACGGCGCGGACAGTCTGCGCGAGCACGAGCTGCTCATCGCCGTCTTCGCCGAGCTGTTTCGCCGGCACGGCAGCGGTGGCGGCCGGCTCGAGCCCGCCCCGCGCGACCGGACGCGCGCGGACAAGGTCATCGAAGTGATGCGGTCGCGCTACCGGGAAAGCCTGCGCCTCGACGAGCTGGCGGCTGTGGCAGGCCTCACCAGCTTCCAGCTGCTCGGCCTCTTCCGGCGCACGGTCGGGCTGACGCCGCATGCCTATCTGATCAAGACCCGCCTCGCTGTCGCCTGTCGCTATCTGCGGCGGGGATATCCGCTGGCAGAAAGCGCCCTCGCCGCCGGCTTCTGCGACCAGAGCGCGCTCACCAGGCACTTCAAGCGCTGGTACGGCATCACGCCGCTGCAGTTTGCCGAGGCGGCGCGATCCGCGCGGCCGCGGCGCCCTGACGGGCGGCGATAGAGCGCCGCTCAGCTCGGTCGCGCGCCACCCTCCTCGCGCCCGCCGAATTTCTCCAGCCAGCGGCTCATCAAGGTGCGGCCGCAGACGGGAAAGCGCTCGCCGGTGACCTCCAGCGCGAGAATGCGATCGGTGCGGAAGTGCCGGAAGTCGTCGCGCAGCTCGCACCAGGCGCTCACCAGCGTCGCCTCGACATAGTAGGCGACCGCGAAGGGCCAGACGGTTCGCCGGGTGCGCCGGCCCTGCTCGTCGGCGTAGTCGATCGCCAGCTTGTGCTCGTCGCGGATCGCCACACGAATCTGCGCGAGATCGGCTACCGGCGGCGGCGGAGCGCCATGGCCGGAGACATAGACGGACGGCGCCGCGAGATAGGCGCGGAGCGCCTCCGGCAGCGCTAGGGTGATCTTCGACAGCACGCTCTCCGCCGCGCCCAGCAACCCCGCGTCGCCGGTGCGGTGCAGGAGCCGCATGCCGACGGCGATTGCCTCGATCTCCTCGGCGGTGAACATCAGCGGCGGCAGATCGAAGCCGCGGCGCAGCATGTAGCCGAGGCCGGGCGCGCCCTCGATCGGCACCCGGCGCGACTGCAGCGCGGCGATGTCGCGATAGACGGTCCGAAGGTTGACCTCGAGCTGGCGCGCCAGCGCCGCCGCGGTGACCGGCGCTTTCGCCGTCCGCAGGATCTGGATGAGCTCGAAGAGGCGATCCGCCTTGCGCATAGCTGCCTCCCGGAAAGCGGGTAAGGAAAACATAGGCTGCTGACAGAACGGTGTCAGCAGCCCGCCCCTACCCTCTGCCCCATATCCACACGCGCCCCGATCGGGAGGAGTCCATGCCACGGGACGGTTTCACCCCTTTGCCGATGCGCGATGCCGCGGCGCCGGCGCAGGCCGGCCGCGGCCTCGTGCTGCTGGCGATGTGCCTCGGCATCATGATCGCGCAGGTAGATACGTCCGTGATCAACCTCGCAGTGCAGCCGATCGGCGCCGCCTTCCACGCATCGGTGACGGCGCTGCAGTGGGTCGTCGATTCCTACAACCTCGTCTACGCCGTGCTGCTGCTGAGCGGCGGCCTGATCGCCGACCTCTACGGCCGGCGGCTCGGCTTCCTGCTGGGCGCGGCGGTGATGACCCTGGCCTCGCTGGTCTGCGCCTCGGCCCCCGACATCGGCGTGCTGATCGCCGGCCGCGCGGTGACCGGCATCGGCGCGGCGCTGCTGCTGCCCTCCTCGCTTGCCATCATCCGCGTGATCTGGACCGATCCCGCCGAGCGTGGGCGCGTCCTCGGCATCTGGGCGAGCTGCAACGGCCTGGCCTTCGTGGTCGGGCCGACCCTCGGCGGCTTCCTGATCGAGCGCTTCGGCTGGAGCAGCGTCTTCCTGATCATCGTGCCTCTGGGCGCCGCCGCCTTCGCGCTCGCCGCGCTGGCGGTGCCGGAATCCGCCGACCCCCACCACCGCCATTTCGATCTCCGCGGCCAGCTGCTGGGCGCCGTCACCCTCGGTGGCATCGCCTATGGCGCGATCGCCGGGCGCGACGGCGGCCTGCTCTGGATCTATGCGCTGGCGATGGCGGCGGTCGCGCTGCTGCTCTTCCTCGTCGCCGAGCATCGCGCAGGGCACGGCGCCCTGGTGCCGCTCGACCTCTTCCGCAACCCCGCCTTCACGGGCGCCAGCCTGGCAACCGGCAGCATGACGTTCGGCATCTATGGGCTGATCTTTCTGTTGCCGATGAGCTGGCAGGCAGCCGGCGCGATGAGCGCCACCGAAGCGGGCCTCGGCCTGGTGCCGGCGGCGCTCGTTTTCTTCCTGGTCTCGCCACGCTCGGGCCACCTCGCCGAGCGCTTTGGCGATTGCGCGCTCGGCGCCGGCGGCATCGGCATCAGTGGCTGCGGCCTCCTGCTGCTCTCCGCCACAGACGCGGGACATCCCCTGTTCCTCGCGGAGATCGGCCTCACGCTTGCCGGCCTTGGCATGGGATTGTGCACCGGTCCGCTGCTGTCGGTCGCGGTGGGATCGGTCCCGCCGGCGCGCTCCGGCACCGCGGCGGCGCTCATCAACGTGGCGCGCATGACCGGCGCGACGGTCGGCGTGGCGCTCCTCGGCACGCTCTTCGCCTATTGGGGTGGCGGTGCCGGCTTCCGGGCTGCGATGCTGACGGGCGGCATCGCGCAACTTTGCGGCGCGGCCGCGGCCGCGGCGACCATCCGGCGCCGGCGCGCGGCCGAATGACGGCGCAGGTCGCGCCTGCTACGCGGCCTTGACGTCGGCGAGGAAGCGCTCGACCTCGGTGCGCAGAGACTCCGCCTGGCGCGCCATGTCCTGCGCCGCGGCCAGCACCTGGCCCGCCGCCTGTCCGGTCTCGCTCGCCGCCTTGGTGACGCCGGCGATG
>DATJOK010000005.1:0-8741 GCA_035507155.1 Allostellaceae bacterium | reverse complement strand
CGACCGCAGCAAGGGCGGGCTCACATCGCCCGATTATCTGAAGCTCAACCCGCACGCCCGCCTGCCGACCCTGGTGGACGGCGATCTCGTGCTCTACGAGACGGCGGCGATCTGCCTCCATCTGGTCGACCGCCATCCGGAAGCAGGGCTCGCGCCCGGCCTCGGCACCGCCGCTCGCGCGCATTTCTACAAATGGATCGTATATCTCACCAACACGATCCAGGCGGAGATGCTGATCTATTTCTATCCCGAGCGCTGGGCCGACGGGGTCGGCGCCGCCGAGGTCCGGCGGCACGCCGAGGCGCATCTCTCGGAGATGTTCGACAGGATCGAGACGAGCCTGGCGGAGAACGGCCCCCATCTCCTCGGTTCGATGTTCTCGGCCGCCGACCTCTATCTATTGATGCTCGGCCGCTGGAGCCGCGGCTTCAATCGGCCCGCCAAGACGCGGCCGCATCTCGCTCGCCTCCTGGAGCGGATCGCATCCCGCCCGGCGGTGCAGCGCGCGTTTGCCGCCGAGGGCATCGCGGCGCCGTACTATTGACGGGGCGCCATTATGTCTCCGGCAGCATCGATTTAAGCCTGTAGAGCAGCTCCAGCGCCTCGCGCGGGGTAAGGGCGTCTGGCTCGATGGTTGCCAGCGCCTTCTCGACCTCCGACTCCTTCGAGGCGACAGCGCTCTTCGGACGCGCGGCGCTGAAGAGCGGAAGATCGTCGGCAAGCCGCGCGAGGTCGCCCGACTGCTCGCTCTTCTCGAGGAGCGCCAGCACCTCCTCGGCACGCGCCACCACCGCCGCCGGCAATCCCGCGAGCTTCGCCACGTGGATGCCGTAGGAGCGGTCGGCGGCACCGGGCGCCACCTCGTGCAGGAACACCACCTCGTCCTGCCACTCCTTGACGCGCATGGTGCGGCAGGAGAGCGCGGGGAGCCGCGAGGCGAGCGCGGTCAGCTCGTGATAGTGGGTCGCAAAGAGGGCGCGGCAGCGGTTGCCGTCGTGGAGATGCTCGACGGCGGCCCAGGCGATCGAGAGACCGTCGAAAGTGGCGGTGCCGCGGCCAATCTCATCCAGGATGACCAGGGAGCGCGCCGTCGCCTGATTGAGGATCGCTGCCGTCTCCACCATCTCCACCATGAAGGTGGAGCGGCCGCGGGCGAGATCGTCGGCGGCGCCGACGCGGCTGAACAGGCGATCGACGACGCCGATGCGCGCGCTCTCCGCCGGCACGAAGCTGCCGATTTGCGCCAGGATGGCGATGACGGCGTTCTGCCGCAGGAAGGTGCTCTTGCCCGCCATGTTGGGGCCGGTGACGAGCCAGAGCCGCTGCGCGGATCCGAGATCGCAGTCGTTGCCGACAAAGCTCGCCTGGCTCTGGCGGAGCGCCGTCTCCACCACCGGATGGCGGCCGGCGATGATGGCGAATTCCGTGCCGGCGTCGACCGCCGGGCGGCACCAGCGCTCGGCGACCGCAAGCTCCGCCAGCGCCGCGGCGACGTCCAGGAAGGCGAGCGCCGCCGCCGTCCCCGCGATCTCCTCGCCGCGCGCCAGCGCCTCGCCGACCAGATCGTCGAAGAGCTTCAATTCCAGCGCCAGCGCCTTGTCGGCGGCGTTCAGGATCTTGCTTTCGAGCTCGCTCAGCTCGGTGGTGGTGAAGCGCATGGCGGAGGCCATGGTCTGGCGATGGATGAAGCCGGAGCCGAGCTTCCCCGCCTGCGCCGCCGTCACCTCGATGTAGTAGCCCAGCACGTTGTTGTGGCGGATCTTGAGGGCACCGACGCCGGTCTCACCGGCGTAGCGCGCCTGCAGGCCGGCGATGAGGCGCCGGCTCTCGTCGCGCAGCTCGCGCAGCTCGTCGAGTTCCGGCGCGTAGCCAAGCGCGATGAAGCCGCCGTCCCGGGTCAGCAGCGGCAGGTCGTTGGCCAGTGCCCGGGCGAGCCGATCCACCAGCACCGCGTGCTCGCCGAGATCGCGCTCTGCCGCGCCGATGCGCTCGGTGGCGACGGCGAGCGGCGCCGTGCGCAGCAGGGCGCGGAGCTCGGCGCTTGCCGCGAGCGTGTCGCGCAGCGCCGCCAGATCCCGCGGGCCGCCGCGGCCAAGGGCGAGCCGCGCCATGGCGCGCTCCATGTCGGCGGTGCGCTTCAGGAGCTGGCGCAAGTCAGCGCGCAGTCGCTCATTGGCGGCGAAAGCCTCGACCGCGTCGAGGCGGGCGGCGATCGCCGCGGGATCGGTGAGGGGTGCCGCCAGCCACTCGGCGAGCTGGCGGGCGCCGGCGCCGGTGACGGTGCGGTCGATGGTGGCGAGGAGGCTGCCCTTGCGCTCGCCGGCGAGCGTCTCCATCAGCTCGAGATTGCGCCGGGTCGCGGCATCGATCTCCATCGCGGCGCCGGCGGCGACACGCTCCGGCGGCTTCAGGCGCGGCAGCTTGCCTTGCTGGGTGAGCGTCGCGTAGTCGACGATGGCGCCGGCGGCGGCGAGCTCGGCGCGCTCGAAGGCGCCGAAGCCCTCCAGCGTCCGCACGCCGAAGGCGGTCTCGAGGCGCTTGCGCCCGCCCTCGCTGTCGAAGCGCTGGGAGGGGAGCGGCGTCAGCCGATCCTTCCAGGCCGCCAGCACGTCGAAGAGATCGGGTTTCTGCAGCAGCCGGTCGGCGATCAGCAGCTCGCCGAGTGAGAGCCGCGCCAGGGCCGCATCGAGGCCGCCGATCGCCGCCGGCTGCACGGCGAAATCGCCGGTGGAAAGATCGAGCCAGGCGAGCCCATAAGCGCCGCCGGCCTCGGCGAGCGCGCCCAGATAATTGTGCCGGCGGGCATCGAGAAGCGTGTCCTCGGTGAGGGTGCCCGGCGTCACCACCCGCACCACCGCGCGCCGCAGCGGCGCCTTGCCGGATTTCCGCTTGGCGGGATCCTCGGTCTGCTCGCAGACGGCGACGCGGAAGCCCTGGCGGATCAGGCGCGAGAGGTAGGCTTCGGCGGCATGCACGGGAACGCCGCACATGGGGATCTCGTCGCCCTCGTGCTTGCCCCGTTTGGTGAGGGTGATGTCGAGCGCCGCCGCGGCACGCCCGGCATCCTCGAAGAACATCTCGTAGAAATCGCCCATGCGATAGAACAGCAGGCAGTCGGGATACTGCCGCTTGATCTCCAGGTACTGCACCATCATCGGTGTCGCCGCCTCGCCCGCGGGGATGGGGGACGCGGCGTCGGTCAAGGCATCATTCATCGGGCAGATCGCTCACGAAAATCGCCGCACCCTAGCATGCGGACTCCGGCGATGGGGAGGCGGGCGGGCGTGCCGCCATCCTCCCGCTGCGACGCTCAAATTCCGGGGATCGGGGGTCCGGATTGCGGCATCGCCTTTGACGCTTCTTCCTCCTCTCAACTAGACTGCGACGGCGGCCAACGGGCCGTCATACCGCGGGATGCCCACAGGCTTTCCCGTTGAAAATAAACGGGGAAACGCCTTGACCTCTACCGAAGCAACGATCGTCCGCGTCACCGAGGAGGAAGCACTGCGCTTCCACTCCGAAGGCCAGCCGGGAAAGCTCGCCATCGCGCCCACCAAGGCGCTGGCGACCCAGCTCGACCTCTCGCTCGCCTATTCGCCGGGGGTGGCCTTCCCCTGTCTCCACATCCAGAAGAATCCGGCCACCGCCTACGACTACACCGCCAAGGGCAATCTGGTGGCGGTGATTTCCAACGGCACCGCGGTCCTGGGCCTCGGCGACCTGGGCGCGCTCGCCGCAAAACCGGTGATGGAAGGCAAGGCAGTGCTGTTCAAGCGCTTTGCCGGCATCGATGGCGTCGATCTGGAGATCGACACCAAGGATGTCGACGCCTTCGTCAACTGCGTGCGCTACCTGCACCCCGCCTTCGGCGGCATCAACCTCGAGGACATCAAGGCGCCGGAGTGCTTCGTCATCGAGCAGCGCCTGCGCGAGCTCCTGGACATCCCGGTCTTCCACGACGACCAGCACGGCACTGCGATCATCGCCACCGCGGCCCTCATCAACGCGCTCCGCCTCACCGACCGCGATCTCAAGGACATCAAGATGGTGGTGAACGGCGCCGGCGCCGCTTCCATCGCCTGCGTCGAGCTCCTGAAGTCGATGGGCCTGCCCCATGACAACGTGATGCTCTGCGACACCAAGGGCGTCGTCTATCAGGGCCGCACCGAGGGCATGAACCAGTGGAAGTCGGCTCATGCGGTGAAGACCAAACGGCGGACGCTGGCCGAGGCGATGGAGGGTGCCGACGTCTTCTTCGGGCTCTCGGTCAAGGGGGCGGTGACCAAGGCGATGGTGAAGTCGATGGCGGACCGGCCGATGATCGCCGCCATGGCCAATCCCGATCCCGAGATCTCGCCGGAGGACGTGCAGTCGGTGCGCTCCGATGCCATCATCTGCACCGGGCGCTCGGACTATCCGAATCAGATCAACAATGTCCTGGGCTTCCCCTACATTTTCCGCGGCGCCCTCGACGTACGCGCTTCCACCATCAACGACGCCATGAAGATCGCCGCCGCGAAGGCGCTCGCCGAGCTTGCCCGCGAGGACGTGCCCGACGAGGTGGCCGCCGCCTATTCCGGCCAACGCCTGCAGTTCGGACCCGACTACATCGTGCCGACGCCCTTTGATCCCCGCCTGATCTGGGCGGTGCCCTCGGCAGTGGCCGAGGCGGCGATGAAGAGCGGCGTCGCGCGCCGGCCGATCGCCGATCTCGACGCCTATCGCATTGCCCTCAAGGGCCGGCTCGATCCCACCGCGGCGACGCTGCGGCGGATCTTCGAGGAGGTGCGGGCCCGCCCGAAACGCGTTGTCTTCGCCGAGGGCGAGGAGGAAAGCGTGATCCGCGCCGCGCTCGCTTTCCGCGCCAACGGCTACGGCACGCCAGTGCTGATCGGCCGCGAGGAGCGCATCCGCGAGACGATGAAGCAGATGGGGCTGCAGGCGCCGACCGATTTCGAGGTGCACAACGCCCGGCTCTCCAAGCAGAACCACACTTACCGCGACTACCTCTACAACAGGCTCCATCGCAAGGGCTTCCTGGAGCGCGATTGCCAGCGCCTGGTGAACCAGGACCGCAACGTCTTCGCTGCCTGCATGGTGGCCTGCGGCGACGCCGATGCGCTCGTCACCGGCGCCACCCGCAACTACTTCGACGCCTTCAAGCAGGTGAGACGGGTGCTCGGCGCGCGGCCGGGCCATCGGGTCTTCGGTCTCGCCATGCTGCTCTCCCGCGGCAAGGTGGTCTTCATCGCCGATACCACGGCGCATTTCACGCCGACCGCCGAGGAGCTCGCCGACATTGCCGCGCAGTCGGCCGCGAAAGCGCGCCGCATGGGGCAGGAGCCGCGTGTGGCGTTGCTCTCCTTCTCGAACTTCGGCAATCCGATGCTGCCGGACGTCGATCGGATCCGCGAGGCGGTGAAACTGCTCGACCAGCGGCAGACCGATTTCGAGTATGACGGCGAGATGTCCGCCGACGTGGCGCTCGATTTCCGCCTCATGCGCGACCGCTACCCCTTCACGCGGCTCACCGGCCCTGCCAATGTGCTGGTCATGCCCGGCCTCCATTCCGCCAATCTCGCTTCGCAGCTCCTGGAGCAGCTCGGCGGCGGCGTCCATATCGGGCCGCTCATCATGGGGCTTGCGAAGCCGGCGCAGGTGCTCGAGATGGGCTCCACTGTGTCCGACCTCGTCAACCTGGCGGCGCTCGCCGCCCACGAAGCGATCGGATGATCATGGGCGACGCCCGACGATGAGCCGGCGGGCGCCGCCCTTTCCTGCCATTCTTCTGAGCTCGCTGGCGCTCTCCGCGCCGGCCTTCGTGGTGCTGGCGGTGCTGGCGCTCGCCGACGCGCTCAACGCCGGCGCCGTGGCGCTGGCGGCGATCGCGACCTATGTCGGCGTGGCATTGGTGGCGGGGCCGCTCTTCGCCGGGCTCGATCAGGTGAAGCAGGCGCTCGATGCGCTCACCGAGGGCGACCCGACGCCGCCCGAGGTGGAGACGCTGAGCCCGACCGCCCGCGATCTCGGCCGTGCCGTGGTGCGGCTCGGGCGGGCGATCCGGCAGACCGCCGCCGGCGGCGCCGCCGCCCGCGCCGGTGCCGAGGCGGTGCTGGCGGCACTTCCCGATCCGCTGCTGCTGATCGATCGCGACCGCCGCATCCTCAGCGCCAATCCGGCAGCGACCGGGCTCTTCGGACCGCGGCTTCAGGGCCGCGATCTCGCCGGGGCGCTGCGTGCGCCCAGCGTGCTGGCGGCGGCGGATACGGTGCTCCGCGGCGGCGCGCCGCGCACCGTCGACATCGACCTGCCGGGGCCGGTGGAGCGGCATCTCAGCGCCCAGATCACGCCGCTCGACCCGCCCACCAGCGACGGCGCGGCGGCGCTCCTGACCCTGACCGACCTTACCAGCATCAAGCGCAGCGAGCGCATGCGACAGGACTTCGTCGCCAATGCGAGTCACGAGCTTCGCACGCCGCTCGCCACCTTGACCGGCTTCATCGAGACCCTGCGCGGGCCGGCGAAGGACGACCAGGCGGCGCGGGAGCGCTTCCTCTCCATCATGGCGGACCAGGCGAGCCGGATGACCCGGCTCGTCGACGATCTTCTCTCCCTGGGCCGCATCGAGCTCAACGAGCATCTGCCGCCCAAGGACCGCGTCAATCTGAGCCGCGTGCTGGCCACCGTCGCCGACAGCCTGGAGCAGCGCGCGGCCCGGCGAAACATGCATATCGACGTCGCGCTGCCGGAGGATCTGCCGGCGGTGCTGGGCGACGCCGACGAGCTCACCCAGGTGTTTCAGAACCTGATCGACAACGCCATCAAGTACAGCGCCGAGGGGACAGCCGTGGAGGTGAGCGCCGCCCTGTCGCCGCGCCGGGTCGCCGGTGCGCCGGGGGTGCAGGTGGCCGTCCGTGATCACGGCGAGGGCATCCTGCCCGAGCACCTGCCGCGGTTGACCGAGCGTTTCTATCGCGTGGATCCGGCGCGATCACGCGAGCTCGGCGGCACCGGTCTCGGCCTCGCCATCGTCAAGCACATCGTCAACCACCATCGCGGCCTTCTGGACATCACCAGCGAGTTGGGTCAAGGCACTGTTTTCACGGTGCATTTGCCGGTGGCGCCGAGCGGTGCCTGAGCCAAAGCGTCTCCCGCCGGGCTTTCGTCATCAAACTGTAATCGAGCTGTCATACGGTCGTCGCGCCGAAGGGCGTATCGAGCCCAAGCAGCCCGAGGCGGCACCCTGCCGCAAAGATGCCGGGCGCCATCAGAGGAGAACTGCTCTTGAAGGGGAAAACCATTCTTATGCTGGGCGCGCTGACGGCGGCGCTCGGCTTCGGCACGCTCCCCGCGGCGGCCCAGAATCTTTCGGGCGCCGGCGGAACGGCGATCTATCCGGTGCTGTCTAAATGGGCGGCGCAATACGAGACTGCCGACCATGTCGCGGTGAACTATCAGGCGATTGGCTCCGGCGGCGGCATCGCCCAGATCAAGGCGAAGACGGTGGATTTCGGCAACAGCGACAAGCCCCTCACGCCTGAGGAGCTCGATTCCGCGGGCCTGATCCAGTTCCCACAGGTGATCATCTCGATCACGCCGGTGGTGAACCTCGACGGCATCAAGCCGGGCGAGCTCGTCATCGACGGCCCGACCCTCGCCAACATCTACCTCGGCAAGATCAGCGACTGGGACGACGCGGCGCTCAAGAAGCTCAATCCCGGCGTCAAGCTGCCGCACATGAAGATCTCGACGGTGCATCGCTCCGATGGCTCCGGCACCACCTTCAACTTCACCAATTACCTCTCGAAAGTGAGCCCGGAGTGGAAGCAGAAGGTCGGCGATGACACCTCGGTCTCCTGGCCGAACGGCGTCGGCGGCAAAGGCAATGCAGGCGTGGCGCAGTACGTCAACCAGATCAAGGGCGCGATCGGCTACGTCGAGTATGCCTACGTCATCGAGAACAAGATGACCTACACCAAGATGGTCAACAAGGACGGCAAGACGCTCGAGCCGGACATGGCGGCTTTCCAGGCCGCGGCGGGCAATGCCGATTTCTCCAAGGTGAAGGACTTCTACCTGATCCTGACCGATCAGCCCGGCGCCAAGAGCTGGCCGATCACCGCCGCCACCTACATGCTGCTGCGCAAGGACACCGATCCGGCGCAGAACACGATCGCGCTCAAGTTCCTGGACTGGTGCCTGCACAATGGCCAGAAGGACGCCGAGGCGCTCAACTACGTGCCGATGCCCGAGGGCGTGATCAAGCAGATCGAGGCAAGCTGGACCAGCCAGCTCAAGGGCCCCGACGGCAAGCCGGAATGGGTAGCGTCGAAGAGCTAGCCATCGCGCGGTTCGAGTACGGTTGCTTGCAACCCCCGGCCTTCGCGCCGGGGGTTGGTTTTTTTATGATTCAGAGCAAGACGAATGCCGCCCAGGTGAAGCGGCTGTAGGATCGAGGCGAAGGACGTGGAACATGAAGGCCGCGGATAAACCCATCCACACCAAAGCCGGCTACGAAGCGGCACTGGCCGAGGTCGAACGCCTATGGGGCGCGAAGCTGGGCACGCCCGCCGGCGACCGGCTCGACGTGCTCGCCACGCTGATCGATGCCTGCGAAACCGAACACTTTCCCATGGACCTGCCCGACCCAGTCGAGGCGATTCTGTTCCGCATGGAACGGCAGGGTCTCACGCGGCGCGACCTCGAGGGAATCATCGGCAGCCGCACGCGTATTGCCGAAG
>DATJOK010000004.1:0-2550 GCA_035507155.1 Allostellaceae bacterium | reverse complement strand
GCGATGCGCGCGGCGATCTGGCCGCTGGTGAAGTTCTCTACCACGGCCAGCGAGCCGCCGATCTTCTGCAGCGCCGCCAGGATCACGCCTTCCAGGGTCTGGTCGTCCTCGGCGAGGATGAAGTTGCCGATGCGCCTGCGCACCTCCGCCTCGACCGGCGCCAGCTTGCGCTCTGCCTCCGCCTTGTCGGCGCCGCGCACGGTGAGCTTGGTCTCCAGCTGCGGATAATGCGCGCGGAAGCCAAGCTTCACGCTGCCGTCGGGCGCCATCGCCTCGATCCCCTGCAGCATCGCGTCCACATGGGATTCGCCGAGCCCATAGGAATGGAAGCGCTTGAGTCGGATCGCGGTCTGCGCGCCGCTCCGCGCCAGCAGCTGCGGGATGATCTGCTCCTCCAGCATGCGGCGGAGCTCGCGCGGCACGCCCGGGGTGAAGAAGAAGCGCGCCTTGCCGATGTCGACGGCGAAGCCGCAGGCGGTGCCGATGGGATTGTCGAGGATCGCCGCGCCCGCCGGCAGCATCGCCTGCTTGCGGTTGTTGGGCGGCATGATGCGGCTGCGCTTCTGGAAATAGGTCTCCATCCGCTGCAGCCACTCCTCGCTCAGCACGAGGTCGACGCCGGCGGCGCGCGCGGCGATCTCCTGGGAGAGGTCATCGACCGTCGGGCCGAGCCCGCCATTGACGATGACCGCCTCGGCGCGCTCACCCGCCTCCTTGAAGGCGGCGAGCAGGGTCTCGCGATCGTCCCCCACCGTGGTGCCCCAGCGCACCGAGAGGCCGAAATCGCCGAGCCTCTGGCTCATGTAGCTGAAATTGGTGTTGACCGTCTGGCCGGTCAGCACCTCGTCGCCGGTGCAGATGATCTCGATGCGCATTTCCTCGCTCCTCGACACCGCTTTCGTGCCGCGGTTTCTTGCCCTGATTCGATCGCTGAGTGCCGCTAGGCCACCTGCGCCACCGTGGGCGCCGATCCCGCGACGGTGGTGCGGCGGACGTCGCGCACCAGAGTCTCGTCGAAGCGGCGGACGCGATGCATGGTCTGCCGATTGTCCCACATTACCAAGTCATATTGCCGCCACTTGTGGACGTAGACGAATTGCGGCTGGGTCGCGTGCTCCATCAGATCGCGAATGAAGGCGCGCGCCTCCGGCACCGGCCAGCCGACGATGCCGCCGATATGGGAGGCGAGGAACAGCGACTTCCGCCCCGTCACCGGGTGGACGCGCACCAGCCGCTGCCGCACCGGCTTGAACATCGCCTTCTCGTCCTCGCTGAGCTCGGTGAAGCCGAGCTGACCGCGGGAATACATGAGCGAGTGCTCGCAGACGAGATCCTCGATCTCCGCCTTGGTGTCCGCGTCGAGCGCGTCGTAGGCGGCGCGCATGTCCGCGAACTCGGTATTGCCGCCCTTCTCGACGACGATGCGGCCGGAGAGCAGGGAGTATTTCGCCGGCACCGCGCGGTAGGAGCTGTCGGAATGCCAGAGCCGGTTGCCGAGGTTGAACATGCGCCGGCGGTCGTCGCGCGCCAGCGGCTTGTTGTCCTGGCCCAGGTTCGAGACATCGTTCAGCAGCGGCGACAGGCGCTTCTCGTGCGTCTTGGTGATGTGGCCGCCGGCGGAATTCTCGATCTCGCCGAAATTGCGGGTGAAGGCGACCTGCTGCTCGTCGGTGATGTCCTGGCCGCGGAAGACCAGCACCGCCCATTGGTCCATGCCCGCCTCGACCGCCGCCACCTCGTCGCGCGAGAGCGGCTGCCGCAGATCCAGGCTCGAGACCTCGGCGCCGATGGTGGGGTGGAGCGGACGGATCGTGACCGGCATCGACGAGGTCCTCCTGCTGCGTTGGATCGATCGAAAAATCATAGCAAGCGAGGCTCGGGCTGTCATGGATCGGGCCCGGCGAGTTGCTACTTTCCCGCGCCGTCCGTTGATGACGAACCCTACTCCCGTGTGGCACTCTTGAGCAGGCGATCACGTCAGCAGGCGGGTGAAACCCGGGGGATGTCCTACGACCGGTTCCTGGCCGCGATCAAAGAACCGGCCCTGATCGATCTGGCGGCGCACTGGAACGCGGCGCGCGGGGAGCATCCGCTGCCGGCGTGGGGCGACATCGACGCGGTGGCGCTGCGCCGGCTGCTGCCGTTCATCTGGGCCTGGCGGTACGACGCGGCGCGCCAGACCTATATCGGCCGGCTGGCGGGCGAGGAAGTCACCGCGGTGGTGGGCGTCAACGTGCGCAACCGCGCCATCGAGGACTGCTTCAGCGCCGCCGCCCTGCCGGTGATCCGCGCCCGCCTCGATGCGGTGCGGGTCGGCCCCAGCGTCATGTACGGCAACGGCACCGTCTACGTCCGCCACGGCTATACCGGCTCGGGGGAGCGCATCATCCTGCCGCTGGCGAGCGACCATCAGCACGCCGACGGCGTCATCGGCGCCACCTACTACCGCTTCGCCATCAAGCCCGCCACCGGAGAGGCCATCGCCTTCGATCCGGAGGAGGAGACGATCGAGTTCTTCCCGCTCGGAGGGTGAAGCGCAACCCCTGAAGA
>DATJOK010000003.1:0-9504 GCA_035507155.1 Allostellaceae bacterium | reverse complement strand
TGGCGCACCGCGTTCTGCGCGACCGCCCGGGCCGCTGGGAGATCCCCGTCGCCGCCTACAACGCACCGGCGCAGACGTTCTGGTCCCGGGCGATCGCCGATCTCGGCCTCGACAATGTCGAGCGGCTCGAGGGGGACGGCGAGCGCTGGTCCGGTCCGATCTTCCGCTTCCGGATCGGCTGACTATTCCAGATCCCGGGTGTCGATGTCCCTGAGGTCGGCCAGCGAAAAGGAGGATTGGCCGGCGCGGCGATCGAGCCAGAAGAAGACCAGCGTCACGTAGAGCGGCAGCACCAGCAGCAGCACCGCCAGGGAATAGAGCAGCGTATCGGTCCGAATGTGGTCGATCTCGGCGGTGATCTCGTCCACCGGCACTGCCATCCCGAGATAATCGGCCTCGCCGAGCTGCCGCATGATCGGCACCACCTCGGACAGATAGGCGCGCCCGTTGACGTCGAGGCGCAGCATCTGCCCGTTGCCCTGCTTCTGCGCGCCCGCGTAGAGAGCCGAGATCACGGGATCGCCGAGGCTCGCGATGGTGGTCGGCATCAGCGTCGATTGCTGCGCATCCTTGACGGCGCGCTGCATCTTGCTTTCGTCGGGATAGGCGATGACCTCGCCCCGGTCGTTGAAGATGACGGCCTCGCTGGACTTCGACATCTTGCGCTGCGCCAGGAAGCGTCCGACCTCGCGCACCGACAGATCGGCGCCGAAGACGCCGGCGCTGCTGCCGTCGAGCTTGCGCGAGAGCGTGATGCCGATCTCGTGGCTGGAGGCGAAGATATAGGGATCGCTGCGATGGACCTTGCCGTCGTCATGAGCCAGTCGGAACCACTGGCGCTGGCGCGGATCGAAATTGGTGTCGGTCGCCGCGCGCTCCTCGATCGGGGCGCCGCTCTGATCGAGGAAGACCCAGCTCGCCTTGCGGGCACCGTCGCCGGCGGCGCGGATGATCTCGTGGGCGAAGATGGCGGTGTCCGGCGCGCCCAGCGTCTTGCGCGCGTCGCTCCGCTCGGCGCCGCTGATCCGCGTCACCATGTCGAAGTCGCCGTTGTCGTAGCCGACATAGAGCGAGAAGAGCTGCGGATAGCGCTCCAGCCCGGTGATGATGAGCGCCGTGCGGTCGTCGCGCTGCTGCGCCGTCATCTCGGAGATCTGCGGGACCCGCGAGGCGAGCGCCACGATGGTGAGGACAGGCTCGTAGAAGAGCTCGATGCGGCGCACCGTGTCGTCGCCGTTCTCCGCCAGCAGCTGCTCGGCGGTATCGACGATGAGGCCGGTAGTCTTGGTGAAATTGTACCAGATGATGCCGCCGACGAGGCCGACGACGATCAGAACGAGAAGCGCCGCGATGGCGATCTGGGGTCCCCTGCGGACCGGACTGCCCGCACCGCTGTTGGCCATGGCCTGCCTCCGCCGCCGATGACGGTCCGGCGCGGATGCCATCGGCGGGACCGATCTTAGCGCCGCCGGTGGATTGCACAACTCCGCGCGCGGAAGCGCTCCAAGGGGAGGTTGCGAACTCTAGCCGGCTGCGACGAGCCTCGGCACGGCTTTCTCAGGTTCCGCGGCGGGCGGCGGCGCGGCGGCGGCGCGGTCGCGGATCGCCCGCTTGCGGGCCTCCTGGCGAAAGAAGCTCTGGTGCAGGTGCTGGCCCAGGAAGGCGCCGACGAAACCGGTGGAGACCACCAGATAGCAGCAGAACCTCCAATCGAAGACAGCGGCGTGCCCGCTGCCGAACACGTAGAGATTGGCGAACTGGCTGACCGCCGCTGTCGCCAGCGCCTGGACGGCCGGAACGCGCCAGTCGGGGCCGGCGGCGAGCACGTGGACGATGGAGGGCTGCGCGTCGCCGGAGCGGCGGGTGGTCGCCCGCTTCGCGCTGTCGATGTGCCAGATCACCGAGGCACCGGTGACGAAGGTGATCGAGCCCCAGGCGAGCGCGAACCAGTTGAAGCCGTTGGGGCCCAGGGTCGAGGCGAGGAGCGCGGTGCCGCCGCCGATCGCGAAGCCGAGCAGGCCGCCGAAGAAATAGAGGCCGTAGGGACGCTCGGCGGGATCGGCCTGCTCCAGCCAGGTGCGCATGGGCGATCCGCGCAACGCCCAGCGCATGGCGAGAACGCCGATCACCGTCGCGAAATGCATCATGGTGCCCCAGAAGGCCCAGCGGATGCAGCCGGGGAAGCCGAGCTTGTCCAGCAGCGACGGGGCGCCGCCGAACAGGGCGCTCGGCAACATCGTGAAGAGCAATGTGGAGACGGCGATGCCCAGGAAGATCGGCACCAGCACCAGGGTGAGCGCCGCCGCATCGAGCGGAAACTCCTCGTCGGGTCGCGGCGGCGTCAGCTCCATGCCGGCCTTGGCGACGGGATAGCCGATGCACTGCAGGGCCTCGGTGCGCGCCCGGTGGGTGGTGAAGGTGGCAAGCACGCCGTAGCAGAGGAAGGTGGTGAAATCGCCGAGCAGCGCGCCGAGCTCTTCCACCCGCTGTTGCGCCATATCGTCGAGGAATGCGCCCGGGAGCTTCGGCTCCGCGCCCAGCATGGTGTCGAGCCGATGCAGCTCCTCGCCGAGCCGCACCTTCGAGGCCAGCAGCACCCGCCGCTGCTCGGCGTAGGTGAGATCGAAGCGCGAGTAGTCGGGATGCGCCCGCCAGCTCTCGATCTGATGCGCGAGATAGCGCAGCTTCAGCCAGTCGTCATAGAGACCGCGACGGAAATTGCGGAGGTTCATCCCCCAGGTATCGCCCTTGACCCGCACCATGAAGGCGGGCGACATCGCCGGCGCGAGATCGCGCAGCTGGCCGCTCATGCGCCGCGCCTCGACGGGAATCCGCGCGAGATCGTTGAGCCAATCGCGCAGGCCCTGCTCGAAGTCGGCGAAGCCCGGCGCCTTGGCGATCACGTGCATGACGGCGAAGGCGACGAAGGGGAGATATGTGGGCAGCTCGTCCTTGTGCTTCTCCAGGAGGTCGCTCAGGTCGGTCAGCAGGTTTCCGACGTCGAGTCCGAGGGTCGACAGCACCTGCAGCGCGGCGCCGAGCACGTCCGGGAAGAAGGCGAAGCCGCCGAAGAACACCAGCCAGGTGAGCACGTAGAGGCCGAGGCTCAGGCGATAGCGGAGGTAGGTGGTCTGCACCGCCGGAATGCGCGGCGGCAGGATGCTGTCATCCTTGCTGAGCCGATCGGTCGGCGTGTTGAACTTCTGGCTCGCGTAGTAGATCACCACCAAGGCGGTGACCAGAATGGCGACCGGATGGTGCACGTAGCCGATGGCGTTCTGGTACACCTCCGCGAGAGTCACAGGCATCGTCATCTCCCGTCGGGAGGCGGCGTCCGGTTCTTCGGGTGCTGGCCGGAGGTGGCGTGTCTCCCGTCACGCCTTGCCCGACCTCGGCAGTATGATCCGACATTCGTCTAGCGGAGACTATGAGATTGCTCACAGATCTCCGCGGATCCCGGCGAGATCTCAGGGGTTTCCTTCGCTGACGTCAACCGTAACTCAAAGTTGACACAGCCTCAGTCCTGCCAGGGTAATACCCCCTCCGGCAGGCGGCGGCCGGCGAGGGTCGCAAGGGCCATCAGCGCGACGGTGGCGATCACCACCAGCACCGAGAGCGCGGCGGAGAGGGTGCCGTCGCCACCTTGCTCCAGGCTGAACACCACCACCCCCAGCGTCTCGTTGCCGGAGGACCAGAGGAGCGCCGAGACGGTGAGCTCGTTGAGCGCGGTCAGGAAGACCAGGATCGCGCCCGCCGCCACCGCCGGCGCCGCTAGCGGTAGGACCACCGTCACGAGGCGGCGCCAGAGTCGGGCGCCGGCGATCGCCGCCGCCTCGACGAGGGCGGGATCGATCTGCCGGTAGCCCGCCACCGTGGTGCGCAGCGACAGCACCAGGAAGCGCGAGATATAGGCGAGAAGGATGATGCCGAGCGTGTTGTAGAGCGAGATGCCGATCAACGGCAGCGGTCGCAGCAGCAGCAGGATCGCTGCCAGCGCCAGGACCACGCCAGGGATCGCGTAGGGGAGCTCGGCGGCAAAGCCGAGCACGCGGGCGAGCGGCCCGTCGCGCCAGATCAGCAGATAGGCGAGGAGCGCGCCGGCGAGCCCGGTGACGATCGCCGTCGAGCCGGCGAGCACCAGGCTGTTGCGGGCGGCGCGCAGCGTTGCCGCGTGCTCCAGGAGGACGGCGCGGAAATTCCCGAAAGTGATCGTTGCCGCATCGAGCGGCAGTCCCTCGGCCTTGACGAGCGCCGTCGCCAGCAGCGCCGCCAGCGGCAGCAGGACGAGAAGCGCGATCAGCGCCCAGGCGAGCGCCGTCAGCGGCCGTCGCCAGCGACCGAGCATGAGGCGCCGGCTGGTGCGCGGCCGCGTCCAGCTGACGTCGCGGCGCCGGCTCAGCAGGGTCTGCGCCGCGACGCCGAGGCCCGCGATCGCGCCCAGCAACAGCGACAGCACCGCCGCGCCGCCGATCGCCTGGGGCCCCAGCCCCGCGAGCTCCTGGTAGATCAGCACCGTCAGGACCGAATAGCGGCCGGGAATGCCGAGCAGCGCCGCCGTGGCGAAATTGCCGATCGCCGACACGAAGGCGAGGGCCGCCCCGGCGGCGAGCGCCGGCAGCGTCATCGGCAGCACGACGGTCCTGATGATGCGGAAGGGCGCGGCGCCCGCGCTTTCCGCCGCCTCGATCGCCTCGCCGGGAAGCGCGCGGAGCCCAGCGCGGAGCGCGAGGAAGACCAGCGGCGCATGCTCGAGGCCGAGCAGGAAGCTGATGCCGCCGAAGCCGTAGAGCGGATGCGGCGCGCCGGCCGCGGGCGCGAATCCCAGCGGGACGAGGAGAGCGCTCGATGGTCCCAGCAGGTCGATCCAGGCGATCGCCGTCACCTGAGACGGGATCAGCAGCGGCAGCACCAGGAGGAATCCCAACGGCGTCCGGCCGCCGATGTCGGTGGCGCCGAGCAGCAGCGCGAAGCCGCCGCCCAGCAGCGTCGCCAGCGCGGTGCTGGCGATTCCCGTCGCCAGCGTGCGCCCGGCGGCGAGCCAGGTGCGCGGCGCGCCCAGCACCGCCGCCAGCAGATCCGGCTGCAGCGCTGCGACGGCAAGGCGGAGGAAGGGCGCGGCGGCGAAGGCGCCAACGAAGACGACGAGGCCGAGGACGAGCGCCCGCTCACTGGCGGTGGCGCCTAGCCTCGACATCGAAGCTCAGCCGCCGAAGAGGTCGGTGAAGCGCTCCCGCATCGGTCCCATCGCCTGCACGGTCTTCGTCATGTCGATCGGCAGCAGCCTGACGTCGCCCGGCTTCGGGAAGCCCGCCGGCGGCGCCACGTCGGTGCGCGCGGGAAGGAAGCCCTGCTTCGCGGCCAGCTCCTGGCCCTGCTTCGAGAGGATGAAGTCGACGAAGGCCTGCGCCGCCTCCGGATGGTGCGCGTTCTTGAGGATCGCGATCGGCTCCGTGATGGCCGCGACGCCTTCCTTCGGGAAGACGAAGTCGACCGGCGAGCCCTGGCGCTTGGCGTTGAGCGCCATGAACTCCACCAGCACGCCGTACATCTTCTGGCCGTTCGCCACCTCGCGCAGCACGTTGCCATTGCTCGGCACTGCCGCGGCGCCGTTCCTCGCGAGCCGGCCGTAATAGTCGCGGCCGAGGGCCGGGTCGCTGTCGAGCGCCGCCATGTTGATGGCGGCAGCGCCGGAATAGAGCGGGCTCGGCAGCACCACCTTGCCTTTGAGCGCGGGATCGAGCAGGTCGAGCCAGGAGGTCGGCCGCGCCGCAGCCGTGTTGTAGACGATGCCGGTGGTGATCAGCTTGGTGCCGAAATAGGTCATGTCCTTGTCGTAGGCCGCCTTCGGAAAGGCGGAGACGTCGGCATCGGGATAGGCCATGAGGTGGCCGCCGGCCTTGAGCGCCTCCATGCTGACGGCGTCGGCGATGAAGACCACGTCGGCCTTGGGATCGCCGGCCATGAACTCCGCCATCAGCTTGTTCACCACCTCGGTGGTGCCGGAGCGGAACACTTGCACGTCGACCTTGGGATAGAGCTGGTGGAAGCCGGCGATCGTCTGATCGGCGATGCGGTCCGGCTGCGAGGTGTAGAGCACGATCTCGCCGGACTGCGCGAGAGCGCTGCCGCTCCAGAGCGTCAGGACGAGCGTGAGGACGCGCGCAGGCGATACGAGCGACAGCCAGGACATGGATGGATTTTCCCCAATCGGTTCCGACGCGGGCGCTCCCGGGCCGATGCCCCGGAGGCGGGCCTTTGTCGCATTTTCGCCGCCGGACCGGCAACCGGTTCGGCGGCGAGAACGCCCCCGCGTGGAATGCGCTACTTTTGCGTTACTTTGATGACAGCGGATCGTTCGATCGCGCCTGCTGGGCGGCGCCGGCCTCGCCCGCGACGCGAAGCGCCGCCGCGCGGATCTCCTCGGCGGCGTGCTTCAGGCGCTGATAGGAGCGGATGCTGAGCGGGATCGAGGCGATATAGAAGCCGCCCACCACGAGCAGCGTTGCCCAGGGCTCGGTGGTGAGGAAGGCGGCGAAGGCACCGACGCCCAGCAGCACGGGAAGCGCCCATTCCATCGGCACCCGGAACCGCTTCGCCGCGAAGGTGGGGACCCGGCTCACCATCAGGGCTGCTACCGCCAGGATGACGATGGCGTTGATCCACGGCGAGCGGAAGAAGGTGTCGCCGAACTCGAAGCTGGCGATCATCGGGATCATCACCAGCCCGGCGCCCGCCGGCGCCGGCGCGCCGGTGAAGAAGTTGTAGGCGTAGGGCGGCAGCTCGGCGCCAAGCTGGGTGTTGAAGCGCGCAAGGCGAAGCCCGCAGCAGACCGCGAAGATCAGCACCACCGCCCAGCCGATGCTCTGCAGGGTATCCATGGTCCAGATGTAGAGCATGACGGCCGGCGCCACGCCGAAGCTCACGAAGTCGGAGAGCGAGTCGAGCTGGGCGCCGAAGCTGGACGTGCCCTTGAGGAGGCGCGCGATGCGGCCGTCGAGCCCGTCGAGAATGCCGGCGACGATGATCGCGGTCACCGCCGCCTCGTACTTGCCGACGAGCGCGAGACGGATCCCGGTCATGCCGGCGCAGAGCGCCAGCAGGGTCAGGATGTTGGGGATCATCCGATTGAGCGAGAAATGGAGCGGCCGCACCTTGACGTGCATGCGCATGCGCGGGCGTTTCAGCATCAGTGCATCCTTCCCTGTCGCGCCGGCTCGCGGGAGACCGCGTCGGCGATCACCGTCTCGCCGCCGATGACACGCTGGCCCACCGCCACCAGCGGCGCCCATTCCGGCGGCAGGTAGACGTCGGTGCGGCTGCCGAAGCGGATGAGGCCGAAGCGCTCGCCGGTGGCGAGCTCCTGCCCCTCGGTGAGCCGCGTCACGATGCGGCGCGCCACCAGCCCGGCGATCTGCACCACCGCGACGTCCGGGCCCTCGGCCGACGCGATGCGGATCGCCATCCGCTCATTGTCCTCGCTCGCCTTGTCGAGGCTCGCGTTGACGAACTTCCCCTTGGTGTAGGCGAGCTTCTTGACGCGGCCGCCGAGCGGCGTCCGGTTGATGTGGACGTCGAAGACGTTGAGGAAGATGCCGATCCTGGTCATCGGCTGGTCGCCCA
Source organism: Allostellaceae bacterium (assembly GCA_035507155.1). GTDB lineage: Bacteria > Pseudomonadota > Alphaproteobacteria > ATCC43930 > CGMCC-115725 > DASZHJ01. The sequence continues at coordinate 1,884 of DATJOK010000003.1, read as the reverse complement.
TCGCGAGCTCCTTGGGGGGCGGTGCCTGGTCGGTCACCACCACCATGCCGTCCGCCGGGCTCACCACCAGCCCCGGCCGGGTCGGCGTCACCCGCCAGGGGTCCCGGAAGAAATAGGCAATCCAGAGCGTCACCACCACCATCAGCCAGCCAAGCGGCGTCGCCCCGAGCCAGAACAGGATCAGGGCCAGGAGGGCTGCGGCGGCGATGAAAACCCAGCCATCGGGATGGATGGGCGCGAGGACGGATCTCCACATCGGGCGCGGTTTCCGGTTCTCTGATGCGAGGGTCGGCGGGCCGCACCATAACCGAAAACCTTAATGAAACCCAGTCATTGGGGTGGGCGGCCGACGCTCAGGGGAGCGCGATGCCGGCTTCCTTGAGCTTCGCCTCGAGGGCGGCGATGTGCTGCTGCTGGGCGGCGAGGTAGGGGGCGAGGTCGCGCTGGCTCACCCGCTGGGTGATGTGCTGGTTGCAGTTCATGTCCCAGGCCTCGATCCGGACGCGGATCACCCGCTCGGGCCTGGCGTCATAGCCCTCCGGCATCATGGCGGCAATCGCCGCCTTGTCCTCCACCACCTCGGCGCGGCCCCAGATCTTCAGGCGGCGCGCGTGCACCCAATCCATCAGGAAGAGATGCACGCGGTCGTTCTCGGCGAGGTTGCCGACGCTGAGGTACTGGCGATTGCCGGCGAAATCCGCGAAGGCGAGGGTCTGCGGGTCCAGCACATGGAGGAAGCCCGGCGGCCCGCCGCGATGCTGCACATAGGGCCAGCCCTCGCGGTTCGCCGTCGCCATGAAGAAGCTGTCGCGCTCGGCGATGAAGTCGATGAGCGGCTGGGTCAGCCGGTCGTTCGCCGCCGGATGGCTCTCGATCCGCTCGCCGACGGCGCGGGTGCCGTTGTGGCGCTGCGCCTCCCGGACGCTGTCGGTGAAGGTGAGCTTGGCAAAGGCGCGTCCCATCATGTCCTCGCTTCCGGCCAGGGAATGACATGGCCGGCATTTTCCGTGATCGGGATGTGTCGCGGCTGCGCTGCCACGCGCGCGAACCAGCGCTGCAGGGCGGGGTAGGGCTCGAGGCCCAGTTCCGCCTCCGGCGCCAGGTGGCTGTAGGCGTAGAGCGCGATGTCGGCGATGCCGTAGCGGTCGCCGGCGACGAAATCCTGCTGCGCGAGATGCGCGTCCAGAATGCCGAGCGCCTCCGCTGCCGCTTTCAACTTCGGCGCGATCTGCTCGCGACGCTCGGCGCCGGCCCTGAGGTATTTGATCCAGTAGCGCGGTGAGCCGATGTTGGGCTCGATCCGGTATTGCTCGAAGCCCATCCATTGCAGCGCCAGGGCGCGTGTCCAGGGTTCCCCGGGAAGGTAGGGAGTGCCTTCCGCAAGAAACCAGAGGATCGCGTTCGATTCCGCCAGCACCCGGCCGTCGTCGAACTCGATGAAGGGCGTCTGACCCAGCGGATTGCGGGCGCGGAAGCGCTGGCCCCTGGCCTCGCCGCCGACGAGATCGATGTCGATGCGCTCGAACTCGATCCCAAGCTGGGTCAGCAGCAGCCTGAGCTTGTAGCAGTTGCCGGAGCCCTGGAAGTTGTAGAGCCGGAGCATGGGTCCCTCCGCGCCATGAGCGGGAATCACCGATACCGGATGAGATAGGCCCGCATCGCCAGGGCTACAAACGAAACCTTTTGACGATCACTATGAATAGAAACAACAGTTCGGCCATGCCTCCCCATCTGCCGCCCTTTGCCGCGCTGCGCGCCTTCGAGGCGGCGGCGCGGCATCTCAATTTCAGCCGCGCCGCCGACGAGCTGCACCTCACCCACGGCGCCATCAGCCATCAGATGAAGGCGCTGGAGGCGGGGCTCGGCGTCCGGCTCTTCCGCCGC
>DATJOK010000002.1:0-21269 GCA_035507155.1 Allostellaceae bacterium | reverse complement strand
CGCTCGTCGTCGGCGGAATTGATCGCCAGCACCCAGGCCTGGATCTTGGCGAGGTCGGGCGCCGGATCGTAGTCGGCCGAGGAGCCCCACTGCCAGAGGAAGTCGTTGGCATCCGCTGTCATCGGCGCGGCAAGCCGCGCGTCCACCAGCTTGTCGGCGGCCGCGCGGGTCGGCGCGTCCTTCTGGTAATGGAGGGTGCCGCCGGATGTCGCGATGCCGAAGAAGACGCTGGCGAGCTTCAGGGAATGCGGCTGGGCGGTGTAATTGCCGTCCTCGTATCCGGGATCGCTGCGGATCGTCTCCAGCATCATCCGCCGGAGCATCCAGTTGCGCGCCGCCATCGCCGTCGGCTGCGAGGCCATCGGCACCAGCGCGTCCATGTAGTCGGGATAGCGCTCGCCCCAGAGCCAGACCTGCATGCCGCCCATGGAATTGCCGATGATGAGCCGCACGTGACGGATGCCGAGCCCCTCGGCGAGCAGCCGGTGCTGGGCGTCGACCATGTCTGCATAGTCGTATCTCGGGAATTTCACCCTGAGCCCGTCCGACGGCTTCGAGCTCTTGCCGTGACCGAGCGCGTCCGGGATCACGATATAGTATTTCGTGGCGTCGAAGGCCTGCCCGGGACCGAAGAGCTCGCCGGCGAAGGCGGGTGTCAGCATGCTCGCCGCCGAACCACCCGTCCCATGCAGCACCACGATCGCCATGTTCTTGGGATCGCCGATGGTGGTGTAGTGCAGGCGCACCTCCGGCATGGTCTCGCCGGTGTGGAGCTTGAAATCGTGCGCCACCCACTGCCCTTCCTGGGGCGCGGGATAGTCGGCGGCGTTGGCGGCAAGGGAAGACAGGGTCAGAGCGAGCGCACCGATGACGGCGGAAATCTTCATGACGGCCCCTCCCGGAGGTTGGCGGCCTTCAAGCCGCTCTCGGAAGAGACTATCGTGCAGCGGCGGCGCGCGCGTTGAAAAGGTCGTGATGCCTGAGCCGGGGAGAGGGATTTTTAGGCCGGATCGTAGTAGTGGATCTCGAACAGCACGCAGCCGTCCTTCGACTCGAAGGGCCCGTGCGCGGCGCCCGGCGGGCGGACGGCATAGGTGTTGGCGGCGAAGGATGTGCCGCCCCGACCCTCGGCGTCGTTGCCGACAGTGAGATCGCCGGCGACGAGATAGACTTCTTCCCAGTAGTCGTGGACGAAGGGAGCCGTGGTGAAGACGCCGGGCGCGAAGCGCAGGAGCCGCGTGCGACTGCCGCGCCTCGCCTTCTCGTCGAGGCTCCCCGAGAGGATCTTCTGCTGGATGCCGGCGGGATAGCCCGGCGGCGTCTCCCAGCCCGTGCCCATGTCGATGGCATGGAACTCGTCATGGGCCTTGTTGACCGCCATCGGCGCCTCGCTAATTCACGGCGGCGCGGATCGGCACCGTGACATCGAGCCAGCCATAGGGCGTGAGCGTCGCCGCGTCGCCCGGCCGCAGCAGCACCGTCGTCATCTCGGACTCGACGATGGCGGGGCCGGCGATCGCCTGGCCGGGCGCCAGCTTCTCGAGCTCCCAGACCGGCACCGTGAGCCAGTCGCCGAGATAGATCTTGCGCTGGCCCAGCGGCGCCGCGGCAGCGGCCGCCGGCAGCATCGGCTCCTGCGGCAGGTCCGGCAGCACGCCCACCGCGACCACGCGGGCGTTCACCAGCACCGCCTCCTGATCCCTCATCGCATAGGTGTAGAGCTCCTCGTGGCGGCGGTGGAAGCGCTCGACGATCCCGGGCAGCGGATCGGCGACGCTCCAGTCCATGTCGTCGAGGCCGACATTGATCTCGAAGATCTGCTCGCCGTAGCGCATGTCGACGGAACGCTGGATGCGCATCGGCCCGTCGAAGGAGGCGCGGAGCCGCTCCCCGGCCTCTGCCGCCATCTCGTCGAAGAGCCGCTTGGTGGCGGCGCCGTCGAGGCCCCCCGCATCGCCGATATGGGTGCGTGCCAGCTCGAAGCGGAGATTGGTCGCCAGCATGCCCCAGGCGGAGAGCACCGCGGCGACCCGCGGCACCACCACGCGGCCCAAATCGAGCTGCCGCGCCACGTCCGTCACGTGCAATCCCGCGGCGCCGCCGAAGGAGAGGAGCGCGAAGCGGCGGGGATCGACGCCGCGGCGCACCGAGACGACGCGGATGCCCTCCGCCATGTTGGTGTTGACCACGCGATGGATGCCCTCGGCGGCGGCGATGCGGCTGACGCCGAGCGTCGCCGCCAGGCGATCCACCGCCTTCTCCGCCGCCGGCGCGTCGAGCCTGCTGCGGCCGCCGAGGAAGTGGTTCGCGTCGAGGAAGCCCAGCACCAGATTGGCGTCAGTCACCGTCGGCTCGGTGCCGCCCTTGCCGTAGCAGGCAGGGCCGGGATCGGCACCGGCGCTCTCGGGGCCAACGTGCAGGATGCCGCCGGCATCCACATGGCCGATCGAGCCGCCGCCGGCGCCCAGGCTAACGATGTCGAGGCTGTTGAGCGCCACCTTGTAGGCGCCGACCTTGCGATCCACCGCCAGCGACGGCTCGCCGTCGACGATGAGGCAGATGTCGGTGCTGGTGCCGCCCATGTCGAGGGGAATGAGATTGCCGGCGCCCAGCAGCTTGGTGGCATAGCGGCTTCCGGCGACGCCGCCCGCCGGCCCCGAGAGCACCGCGCCCGCCGCCAGCCGCGCCGCTTCCACGACGGGCGCCACGCCGCCGTGCGACTGGATGATCAGCACCGGCCCCTTGTAGCCGGCCTCGACGAGGCGGCTCGCGAGACGATTGAGGTAGCGCGACAGCGCCGGCCCCACATAGGCGTTCACCACCGTGGTGGAAACGCGCTCGAACTCCTTGATCTGCGGAAAGACGTCGGAGGAGAGCGAGATGTAGGTATCGGGAAGCGCGCGGGCGAGCGCCTCCGCGGTGGCGCGCTCGTGGCGGGCGTCGCGATAGGCGTGGAGATAGCAGACGGCGACTGCCTCGACACCCGCCTGCTTCAGCTCGGCGATGGCGCGTTCCAGCGACGCCGTGTCGAGCGGCGTCTCGACGCGGCCGTCGGCGCGCAGGCGCTCGCGCACGCCGAGGCGGCGGTTGCGCGGCACCAGCGGCTCGGGCCGGGCGATGCGAAGATTGTAGCGGTCGTCCTTAAGGCCCTCGCGCATCTCCAGCACATCGCGATGGCCCTCGGTGGTGAGAAGGCCGACCTTGGCGCCCTTCTCCTCCAGGAGCGCGTTGGTGGCGACGGTGGTGCCGTGCACGATGCGCTCGGTCTCCGTGAGGAGCTTGTCGAGGGTGAGGCCCAGCACCTCGGCGAGGCGCGCGAGGCCGCTCATCACGCCGATCGAAGGATCCCTGGGCGTCGAGGCGACCTTGGCGAGGATCGCCTTACCGGAGGGACCGACCGCGACGAGATCGGTGAAGGTGCCGCCGACGTCGATGCCGATGCGATACATGGGGCTCAGGCTCCGCGCGCGGCGGCGCTGACGAAGCCCAGCTCGACGTCGCGCTTGCGCGCCTCGGCGGTGCGCTTCTTGGGATCGCCCCAGCCGCCGCCGCCGCCGGATTCCACCAGGAAGACGTCGCCGGGCTTGACGGGAATGCCGACCTCCTTGGTCCTGATCGGCCGCGCCGGCTGATTGCCCGAGAGGAGCCGGTAATCGTGCGGCAGTCCGTCGCTGCCGCCGAGAATGCCGCAGGCGCCGTGCCGCACGCCGTCGCCGGCGGTGTTGGCGAGCGCGGGCTCGGCGATCTCCGCCACCATCTCGAGGACGCAGCCGGTGCCGCCGCGATACTGGCCGTCGCCGCCGGAATCCGGCCGGAACTCGTGGCGGCGGAAGAACAGCGGGAAGCGCACCTCGGTCACCTCGAGGCTGCCGAACTTGATGCCGCCCGCCGCCTGCCATTCGCCCGCACCCGGCCAGCCGTCGCCCGCCGACGAGGCGCCACCGCCGGGCCGCGCCTGGAACATGTGCCAGATGAAGCCCTTGCCGCTGCGCGGGTCGCGGCCCTGGAGCGCGATGCGGAAGCGGCGGCCCCAGCCCGCCATGGCGCGATCGGGGCAGGCGGGCGCCAGCGCGCGGATGATCGCCTCGATCACCTCCTGGCCGCAGTGGTTGGTGGCAAGCGTCACCGGCGCGCCTTCCCTGGCCCAGACCACCGTCCCTTCCTTGGCGATCACCTCGATCGGCCGGAAGGTGCCGTCGTTCTTAGGCGTATGCGGATCGATGAGATAGGAGAGCGCGACGGCCACCGCCGAGCGCATGTTCGGATAGGAGGAATTGATGAAGCCAACGACCTGCTGGTGCGAATCCGAGAGATCGATCTTGAGGTCGCTGCCGCTCTTGGTGACGGTGGCGCGGACGTGGACGTCGGTGAATTTGTGCCCGTCGTCGTCGAGCACCGCCTCGCCCTTGTAGACGCCGTCCTTCCAGCCGGCGATGACGGCGCGGGTCTGCCGCTCGGCGCTGTCCAGCACCGCCTCGATCGCGGCGTATGTCGTCGCCCAGCCGAATTCGCCGGCGAGCGCCAGCAGGCGCCGCTCGCCGACCCGCGCCGAGCCGATCATCGCCGCGAGGTCGCCGCGGAAGTCGCGCGGATGACGGACGTTGGTGACGATCATCTCCATGACGTCGCGGCGCAATTCGCCGCGGTCGTAGAGGCGGAGCGGCGTGATGCGGATGCCCTCCTGCCAGATCTCGGTGGCGCCCGCGTTGTAGGCGCCGTGGGTCGCACCCCCGATGTCGCTCTGGTGCGCGCGGTTGATCGACCAGAACACCGGCTTGTCGCCGTCGAACACCGGCACGAAGGCGGTGAGATCGGGAAGATGATTGCCGCCGTGATAGGGATCGTTGAGCAGGAACACGTCGCCGGGGCGGATCTCGCCGGCGAAGAAGTCGCGCACCGAGCGCGCGGCCCAGGGCAGGGCACCGACATGGATCGGCACATGCTCCGCTTGCGCGATCAGTCGCCCGTCGAGATCGCAGATGCCGGTGGAGAAATCGCGACTCGAATTCAGGATCTGCGAATAGGAGGTGCGCAGCATCGCCTCGCCCATTTCCTCGACGATGGCGAGGAGTCGGTGCTGGATGACGGAAATGGTGATGGGATCGACCGCTGCCACGCGCCCCTCCGCGATTGCGTCCGGGTTTTGTGCCACGCAGGTGACAGGGGAGCAAGACTCGCGGACTAAGCCGCGCGCTGCCGAAAAAAGCGGAGCCGCGCTCGAAAATCGACCACCGCCGCGTCGAAACGACGCGGCATACAACCGAATCGAGACCGTATTCACTTGAACCGTCACAACGACGCGATATCCTATTGTGCACTGCCGCATGGAGAAGAGCGCGTGGGCAAGATCGCGGCCGTCGCCAACCTCAAAGGTGGAACCGGGAAGAGCACGATCGCGGTCAATCTGGCCTGCGAGCTCGCAACCAGCGGCGACACCGTGGTCCTGGTCGATGCAGACGAGCAGGGCACCGCCAGCTACTGGCTCGGCCACGGCACCTTTCCGATCTCGCTGCGCACCGCGCTGGTCGGCGACGACATGCAGTATTGGGCGGACGAGATGATGCGGCTCGACGCCGACTACGTGGTGATCGATGCGCCGCCCCAGCTCGGCGAGGCGACCCAGGCGATCATCGGGATCGCCGACGTGATTCTGGTCCCGGCGCTCGCCTCCAGCGCCGACATCATGGCGACCGGCAAGGCGCTGCGCCTGGTGCGCGCCGCCCGCGAGCAGCGCCGCGACAGCGGGCCGAGAGCGCTGCTGGTGCCGAGCCGGGTCGACCGCCGCACCGCGTCCGGCAAGGAGATCGAGGCGGTGCTGCACGAGTTCGGCGAGCCGGTGGCGCCGCTGGTGCGCCAGCGTGCCGCCTTCGTCGACAGTTTCTCCGCCGGTCAGTGGATCGGCAAATACGCCAAGAACAGCGACGCTCACTCCGATATCCAGGCACTCGCCGCCGTCGTCAGAAGGATGCTACGCAATGGCCAAGCGACCTAGCTTGCTCAACGCCGGCCGCGAGGCGGCCGCCGTAACCCGGTCCGAGACTGAGGAGCCGCCGGTGGTGCCGGTGAAACAGCCCGCCGCCTCGAAGGTGACGGTGCGGCCGCCGGCGAAGCGGCAGCGCCGCTACGCCGCAAGCCAGGCGGCGACCACCATCACCGTGGCGCCGCTCGAGGCGCCCGCTCCCGCCCGCGCGCCCAGCCCGTCGAAAGCCGTGGCGACAGCCGCCGCGAAGGAGGCTGAAAGCGCCGCCTTCGGCTGGAGCTTTCGCGTCGATCCCGCCGGCAGCACCAGCCTGGTCACCACGGTGAACTCCTCGCTGTTGGGCGAGGCCGGCGCGGTCTATCGGGAAATGATGAGCTTTGCCGACGCGCGGCTCCGGCACGCGGCGGAGACCGCCGAGGCGCTCGGCCGCTGCGCGACCCCGGCCGAGGCGCTGCGGACCCAGGCGGATTACGCCGTGACCTCGGTCACCGAATACACCGCCCAGTCGATCAAGCTCTTCGACCTCGTCACCGGGATCGCCCGCAGAGGCTGGGCCTCGTTCTGGGCGGGGGCGCGGCGGGACGGCTGAGAGCCGCCCTCAGGCCCGATTGGCGATGCCGTTGAGGACGCGGCGCTGGAACTCGTGCGTCGTCACTTCGTGATAAGGCGAGAAGCGGCCGTCGTGGTAGCCCGGCGAGTGGCGGCCGATCTGCATGCCCTGCACCACGTCCATGTCCTCGCGGTTGGTCTTGCTCCAGAACTCCACCACCCGCGCCCGCGAGGAGGCGAGCGGCGCCGAGACGCCTTCCTCGCCGACGAAATAGAAGTGGAAAGTCTCCCGCGTCCGCTCGGGCGAGATCGGATCGACACCAAAGACGAAGAAGTAGTCGGGATGCAGCCCGAGCATCAGGTTCGGCAGCAGGGTGGGGTACTCGGCGATCACCTGCTGCTCGGCGCTGAGGCCGGGGAAGCGCGGCAGGTCGCCATGACCGGCCGCCTTCGGACTGTAGGCGCGGCTGCCCTGCCCCAGGTAGAGATCCTCCACCATGGAATAGTGGTCCTCCATCTTGGAGGCCGCATTGAGCATGGGGTGGGCGAAGGGCAGGTGGTAGCTCTCGAGGAAATTCTCCACCGCGAGCTTCCAGTTGGCGGCGAGATCGAAGTAGGCCGTGCTGCCATGGCACAGCCGCGATAGATCGTAATGCGCCCAGCGCTTTGCGAGCGGCGCCAAGTACTGCGCCAGCGGCGGCGCCTTGCCGGAGACATTGACGAACACGAGGTCGTTCCACACCTCCGCCCTGACCGGCTCCAGCCCCATCTTGCCGCGATCGATGCAGGGGCTCTCGTGATTGTCGGGCCCGCCGAAGAACGGCGTCATCACCAGCGCGCCGTCGAGGCCGTAGGTCCAGGAGTGATAGCGGCAGACGAGGCGCGGCCGCTTCTTCTGTGGCTCCGCCACCAGCTGCACGCCGCGGTGCCGGCAGACGTTGTGGAAAACCTTGATCTCGCGCTTCTGGTCCCGCAGCACCAGCAGAGGCAGGCCGGCCAGCGTCACCGGCACCAAGTCGCCGGCATCGGGCACCTGGGCGCCCACCGCCGCGAAGGCCCAGCCGTCGAAGAACAGCGCCTTGCGCTCCGCCTCGAGGATTTCCGGCGCCGTATAGGCGGCGTTCGGCAGGCAGACGGCTTCCTTGGTGGGGCGGTTGATCGCCTCCACCGCAGTCGGGGAAAGAATCTCGGCGATGACACTCACGAATAAGCCTCCTTGGGGACCGGCGCGGCCCGGCACTTTCTGATCATACCGGAGTGGCGGCGGACTCGCGAGACAGGCCTGCCGCCTCCGGCCAGCGCAGCAGCGCCGCCTGGCCCTCGCTGGTGAGCCCATAGACGCCGCGCTCGACTCGGACGAACCAGCCATAAACGTTATGCAGCAGGATCTTGGGCGCATCCGGCAGATCCGGGCGGAGATCGCGCGGGCGGCGGGGGCCGGCCACCAGGGCCGCCGCGCAGGCGAGCGCCTGCTGTCGATAGGCGGTCATGATCGGCGTCCGCGTGCTGCCGCCCTGGGTGGGATCGCCGCGTCGACGGCGATGCTCGTCGACGAGGCGCGAGCGGCGCTTGTTGTCGCGACGGGGCCGCCAGGGGCGGGGCTCGACGAAGACCTCGACCCCGCCGCGCGGCAGCACGCCCAAGAGCCCGAAGCCGAGCAGGCGGCAGAGCTTCCGCACCCGGGAGTCGCGCTCGCGCCCGCGCGTCGACGCCTTGACCGCCAGCCAGATCTCGTCGCAGGCCGCCATGCGGTCGACCCCCTGCAGCACCAGCTCGAGATTGAATTTGAGCTTGAGCTCGCCGATCACCACCAGCGGCGGCTCGCCCGGCCTGACCGCCACGACGTCGCAGCCGCCGATCTCGCCCTTGACCTCGTAGCCGTGCTTCTCGAGGAAGCGCTTCACCGGCCGATAAAGCGTCGTCTCCACCGCATCAACTCCCGATCGCCGCGAGCATGCCCATCGCCGGGCGCACGAGCAAGAAGCGGTTGCGCGGACGCCGAACGCGCCTATCTTCAATACGGCAAGTGCTCGACACCTCAGCAGGATGAGGAGAAGAGATGCGCTACGTCTGCGATGCGCCCGGCGACCTCACCTGGTTCCGACTCGAGACCGAGGCGGAGGCGGCGAGCGAATCGGCCGACATGCAGCATGCGGTCGAGAAATATTTCTGCCGCGAGCGCGACGCGGCGATACGCCAGTTCCAGCCCGCCTCCCGCGTCTTCATCGAGCAGGAAATCGGGCTCAAGGCGCATCTCGAGCGGCAGATGCCGATGTTCCTGACCCTCCGCGACGTCGACGGCAAGGGGCTCGCGACCGCCATGCTGCCGCCCGGCGGGCGCGAGGACGGCGGCTTCAAGATCGTCATCGTCGGGCCCGGCAACAGCGACCCCTACCCCGCCCATGGCGATGCCATCCGCGCGCTCGGCGAGCATTTCGGTCTCCCTCTCGAGCGCTCGCGCTGCTACCCCTATCTGCGGGGCTGAGGCCCTTCAGTCGTTGCTCGTCGCCGGCTTCGGCTCGACCGCCGGCGCAGCCGTCTCGCGCTTTGCCGTCCGCTCGCGCAGCCACTGGAAGACCACGTAGAGCATCGGGATCACGAAGATCCCGAACACGGACGCCGCGAGCATGCCGCCGAAGACCGGCGTGCCGACCGCGCGCCGGCTGATGGCGCCGGCGCCCTCGGCGACCACCAGCGGCAGCAGGCCCAGGATGAAGGCGAAGCTCGTCATCATCACCGGCCGGAAGCGGAGCCGGGCGCCCTCGATACCGGCCTCGACGATGCCCTTGCCCTGGCGGCGCTGATCCACCGCGAACTCGACGATCAGGATGCCGTTCTTGGCGGCAAGCGCGATCAGCACGACGAGGCCGATCTGCGCGTAGACGTCGAAACTCAGATGCGCGATCCAGACCGCGGCGATGGCGCCGAGCCCGCCGACACTCACCGACAGCAGCACCGGGATCGGGATGTTCCAGCTCTCGTAGAGCGCGACCAGGAAGAGATAGGCGAAGAGGATTGCCAGGGAGAGCACGATCGGCGTCTGTCCGCCGGCCGCCCGCTCCTGCAGCGCGGTCCCCGTCCATTCGTAGCTGTAGCCCGCCGGCAGGGTCCGCGCCGAGAGTCGCTCCATGGCGGCGAGCGCCTCGCCGGAGCTGTAGCCGGGCTTCGCCGCGCCGTTGATGATGGCGGCGCGGAAACCGTTGTAGCGCACGATCGCCTGGGATCCCTGCACCAGCTTCGCCTGCGCCAGCGCCCGCATCGGCACCATGGTGCCGGCGGCGTTGCGCACATAGATGCGGTAGATGTCGTCGACCGATTTCCGGAACGGCGTCTCGGCCTGCACATTGACCTGCCAGGTGCGGCCGAAGAGATTGAAGTCGTTGACGTAGTAGCCGCCCAGCGTGGACTGCAGCGCATTGAATATGTCGTCGATCTTGACGCCCAGCACCTGCGCCTTGTCGCGGTCGATGTCGAGATAGATCTGCGGCGTGTCGGCGGCGAAGGTGGAGAAGACGCCGCCGAGCTCCGGCTGCTGGTTGGCGGCCACCAGCATGCCGCGCATGGTCGCCGCGAGATCGGCGGTGGACTGGCCCTGCAGCGCCTCCAGCGCGTACTGGAACCCGCCGGTGCTGCCGAGACCGAGGATCGGCGGCAGGTTGAAGGGAAAGACGATCGCGCCCTGGATCGAGGCGAGCTCCGGCCGGAGCCGCGCGATGATCGCGTCCGCGTGGGTGGCGGGATCGGTGCGCTGCTCGTAGGGCGCCAGGCGGATGACGAAGAACGCCTGGTTCGAGGCGGCGATGCCGTCGATGAAATCGAAGCCCACCACCGACAGCACGCCCTCGACGCCGGGGATCGGGCGGATGATGTTCTCCACCTGCTCCGCCACTGCCTGGGTGCGGTTGACCGAGGCGCCCTCGGGGAGCCGCATGGCGGCGAAGAACGCGCCCTGATCCTCCTCCGGCAGGAAGCTCTGGGGAATCCGGGTGAAGAGCGCGCCGGCGCCGACAAAGACCAGGATGACCGCGACCACGCCCATCACCGCCACCAGCACCAGCCGCCGCACGATCGCCACATAGCCGTCGCGCACCCGGTCGATGCCGCGGAGCACATAGCGCATCGGACCGCGGCTGGACTGGCCGCGCTTCAGCAGCACCGAGCAGAGCGCGGGGCTCAGCGTCAGCGCATTGAGGGCCGAGATCAGCATCGAGACCGAGACCGCCACCGCGAACTGCCGGAAGAGCTGGCCGCTGATGCCGGGAATGAAGGCCACCGGCACGAAGACCGAGAGCAGCACCAGGGTGATGGCGATGATCGGCGCGGTGATCTCGCCCATCGCCTTCTTGGTGGCCTCGGGGATGCTGAGCTCGGGCTCCTCCTCGATCACGCGCTCGACGTTCTCGATCACCACGATGGCATCGTCGACCACGATGCCGATCGCCAGCACGAGCGCCAGCAGCGAGACCGTGTTGGCGGAGTAGCCGATCGCCAGCATCACCGCGAAGGCGCCGATGATGGAGACCGGCACAGCGATCAGCGGGATGAGCGTGGTGCGCAGCTTGCCGAGGAACAGGAACACCACGATGCCGACCAGCACGAAGGCCTCGACCAGGGTGCGGATCACCTCCTTGATCGTCGAGGTCACGAACACCGTGGTGTCGAAGAAGAGATTGTAGGAAAGATCCTGCGGGAACCGCTTGGAGAGGGTGTCCATCACCTCGCGGACGTGCTTCGCCACCTCGACCGCATTCGCGCCCGGTGACTGGTAGATGCCGATCGAGGCCGCCGGGGCGCCGTTCAGGCGGCTGTAGCGGTCGGAGGAGCGGGCGCCCATCTCGACGCGGCCCACGTCCTTGACGCGCACCACCGAGCCGTCGGGATTGGCGCGCAGCACGATGGCGGCGAATTCCTCCGGCTTGGTGAGCCGGCCCTCGGTCTTGATGCTGAGCTGGAACTGCTGGTCGCGGCCGATCGGTGCCGCGCCGATACGGCCGAGCGCCGCCTGGATGTTCTGGCCCTGGATCGCGGTGATGACGTCGTTCGGCGTGAACCCGTACTGGGTGAGTTTGTCCGGATCGAGCCAGACCCGCAGCGAGTAGTCGAGCGGGCCGAACAGCGTCGCCTGGCCGACGCCGCGGATGCGCGACAGCGGGTCGATGACGTTGATGGTGGCGTAGTTGCTGAGATAGAGCGCGTCGTAGGTGTTTTTCGGTGAATAGAGCTGGATCACCTGCAGCAGCGCCGCCGATTTCTTGCGGATGGTGAGACCTTGGCGGGTCACTTCGTCCGGCAGCTGCGGCTCCGCCAGCGAGGCGCGGTTCTGCACGTTCACCGTGTTGATGTCGGGATCGGTGCCAAGCGCGAAGGTGACGTTGAGGGTGTAGCTGCCGTCGGCGCCGCTGGTGGACTGATAATAGAGCGCGTTGTCGACGCCGTTGATCTGCTGCTCGATCGGCTGGGCGACCGTAGTCTCCACCACGCTGGAATCGGCGCCGGGATAGCTCGCCGTGAGCGTCACCTGCGGCGGCACGATATCGGGGAACTGCGCCACCGGGATCTGGGTGATGGCGATGATGCCGGCGAGCGTGATGACGATCGAGATGACGAAGGCGAGCCGCGGCCGGTCGACGAAGATCGACGAGATCATGGGAGCTCAGCCTCCGGAGCCGGGAGGCACCATCGCGACCTGCACCGTCTGACCGGGCCGCACCTTCTGGACGCCGTCGACGATCACCTTCTCGCCGGCCCGGAGACCGCCCTCGATCACCACGTCGGTGTCCTGGTTGGGGCCGGTGGTGAGGCGGCGCACCTCGACCTTGTGGTCGTCGTTGACCACCAGGGCGTAATAGCCGGCCTGATCCACCTGCAGCGCCGCCTGCGGGATTACCAGCCGCTGCTGCTCCTGGCGCTCGCGGACCTGCACGGTGACGAACTGGCCGTCGATCAGCACCCGGTTCGGATTGGGCAGTGTCGCCCGCATCAGCAGCGTGTCGGTCTGCTGGTCCACCTGGGTGTCGGTGTAGTTCCAGACCCCCGGCAGCGGGTAGGTGCTGCCGTCCGCGAGGCGGACGACGATCTCGATCTTGATGAGGTGTCCGTCCTCCTGCTGGCGCGATTTCCGGATCTCCTCCAGCTGGCGCACGCTCACGGGAAACAGCACGTAGATCGGATCCTGGCTCACGATGGTCGCCAGCACGCCGCTCGCTGGGTTGACCAGATTGCCCTCAGTGTAGGTGGTGCGCCCGATGCGCCCGTCGATCGGTGCGGTGATGTCGGTGTAGCTGAGATTGACCTGCGCCTGGGTCAGCGCCGCCTGGTCCTGCAGGATCTCGGCCTTGGCGCTGTCCAGATTGGCCTTGTTCTGGTCCACCGTCGCCTGCGGGATGTTCTGGTTGCGGATCAGCTCGGTGGAGCGGTTGTACTGGAGCTGGGCGTTGAGCGCCTTCGCCTGGGCGGCGACGAGGTTGGCCTGCGCCTGATCCACCTGCGCCTGATACTGGACCTTCTCGATCTGGTAGAGGAGATCGCCGGTCTTCACGTCCTGGCCTTCGCGGAACAGCACCTTCTCCAGGAACCCTTCGACGCGGGCACGCAGCTCGACGATGTTGATCGCCTTGATGCGGCCGACGAACTCGTAGGAGCGGCTGACACCCTTCATCACCGCCGCCTGCACGCCCACCGACGGCGGCGGCGGCGGCACCGGCGTCTTGCGCTCGTCGCAGCCGACCAGCAGCAGCGTCGCCAAAGCGATGAGCGCCGCCGGAACACCATGAGAGACACGCATTGACGACCCCCGACCCTGTCCGACCGGCCCGCCGCTGTCGGCGACCGGTGCTGCCCACGGTCCATTCTCCCGATTAGGCCTCCGGCGGCGGCCGCAGGCAAGCATCGCCGCACCCCGCGCGGCACAAAGATTCGTCAGATTGCCCGGCGGCCCCGCGAAGGATAGCATTTCCCCTGCTCAATAATTCGACTCCCGGGGAGGACCGACATGGTTCAGGTGATCGAGGATCTGCCGCTCGAGCAAAAACTCGCATCCGGCGCCACGCACTACATCGACATCCCCAGCATTCCCTGGGAGCCGGCGCCCTTCCCCGGCGTCCAGGTCAAGGTGCTCTATAACGATCCCAAGACCGGCATGTCGACGGTGCTGGCGAAGCTGGAGCCCGGCGCCAAGATCCCGCTCCACGAGCATGTGGGCGTCGAGCAGACCTATGTGCTGGAGGGGAGCCTCGAGGACCACGAGGGGAAGGCCACCGCCGGGAATTTCTGCTGGCGCGCCCCCGGCAATACCCACGTCGCGCATGCGCCCAACGGCGCCATCGTGCTGTCGTTCTTCACGAAGCCGAACCGCTTCTACAACGGCGCGCAGCACCTCGCAGACTACGTCGCCGGCAAGAAGGGCTGAGCGTCGGCGAGAGCCCCCAGCGGCACCGGCGGCGGCTCCGGCCGCGGCACCGGGATCGGCTGCGGCGGCTCCTCGAGGGGCGACCGCTCGTCGGGGTCCCGCGGATCCGGCGGATTGCCCGGCGGCTTCGGCTTGCCGGGCTGCTGGCCGCTAAGGCGGCGGCGCCATGCGCCGGCGGCCGACCGGCCCGCGACTCTGCCAGTGCTTCTGACCTGCCTCATCGCCAACTCCCATCTCGCCCACTCCTGCGATATGAGTGCTAGGACAGGATCTGGTAGTGGGCGTCGTGGATTTTCCGCTCGGCGCCGTTGATCGGCAGCACGTCCTGCGGGCAGGACGACATCGCCATCACGCAATCCATCGCCGCGCGCAGCACCACGTAGTCGCCGGGCTTCGAGACCGGCTCGCCCCAGGAGGTGTTGCCCTCGCGGTCGACGGGGATATTCATCCAGAGATTGAGCGGCGACGGGCATTCCGGCGGCGTCAGGCCGATCTGCCGCATGCCCGCCATCAGGTTGTCGGTGCAGTTGTCGTGGTACTCCTTGCAGCCGAGGAGCCCGTAGCGATAGTCGTCGCAGGCGGCGATCAGGGTGTCGTGGATCCCCGGCGAGGTGTCCTCCTCGAAATGAAGGATCGGCCGGCGCCGGTTGGTATAGAGATGATGGCCCTTGCGCGGGAAGATCGTGCCGATGGTGGGCCGCATGTGCTCCATCGACATGAACTCGTGCAGATCCTCGGCGCTGAACGACCAAGTGTCCACCACCTGGCTGCCGTGGGTGTTGATGATCTTGATCGCCTGTCCCTTGCTGAGCCGCACCGCGCGGCCCTTGCGCGCGGGAATGGTGATGAGCTCGCCTGCTGCCGCCATGATATTCCCCTCTGCTTCTCTCACGCCGTCGCGCGAAGGATGTCGCGGATGTCGGCCAGATGCTCGCGGCCCCAGAAGAGCTCGCCGTCGATGACGAAGCTCGGCACCCCGAACACGCCGGCCGCCTCTGCCGCCGTCTGGATCTTATTCAGCTCCGCGCGACCTTCGCCACCGAGATATTCGGGGAAGCCTGCCGTATCGGCGCCCGCCTCGCCAAGCACACCGGCGATAGCGGCGCTGTCCTCGATATCGAGCTCGCGCTTCCACAGACGCTCGAAGACCCGGTCGTGGTAGGCGCGGAAGACCGCCTCACCCTGCCGCTGAGCATAGAGCATGCCGATCGCCGCCAGCGCGGAATCCCAGATCTTGGGGCTGGCGCGGAGCGTGAGGCCGCGCTTCTTCGCCTCGCGACGGCAATCCATATAGGCGTAGCGCACGCGCCGCCACTGATGCGGGCTGCGGTTCGAGCGCACCACTCGCCCTTCGGAGTCGAGCTCCGCACTGCCGATCGCGCTCGGCACATCCAGGACATAGGGCAGGAACGCCACCTGCCCCGGGAACTCCCGCGCCACCTCATAGGTGAGGTCCTTGGCGAGAAAGGCGTAGGGGCTCTTGTAGTCGGTATAGACCGTCAGCATCCGATGCGGCATCACCGCGTCGCCTCCCCGCGACCACGACGAGGATAGCGCAGCCCGTCTCCCGCGGGACAGTGACCCCCGAGACAGGCGATTTTCCGGCCTTCCTTGAAACCTCGCGTCACGTGCCCGTAACATGGAAATGGCAGGGTCGCGCGGTGCCTGGACCGGTCCCGCGCTTGAGCATCGCCTACGAGGCACGGGTGTCAGCGATCTCTCTTCAGCGAGTGAGCCGGTTCTGGGGCGCCACGCGGGCGGTGGAGGAAATCTCCTTCGAGGCCCGCGCGGGCGGGCTCCTCGTCCTGCTGGGCCCTTCCGGGTGCGGCAAGTCCACCACGCTCCGTCTGATCGCCGGCCTCGAGGAGGTGACCGCGGGCCGGATCGCGATCGGCGGCCGCGAGGTGACCCATCTCCCGCCGGCGCGCCGCGGCATCTCCATGGTGTTCCAGTCCTATGCGCTCTTCCCGCATTTGACCGTCGCCGAGAACATCCTCTTCGGCCTCCGCGTGCGCGGCGTCGGCCGCGCCGAGCGCGACGATCGCCTGCAGCGCACGGCGGAGCTCCTGGGCCTGAGCCAGCTGCTGGCGCGGCGGCCGTCGCAGCTCTCCGGCGGCCAGCAGCAGCGCGTCGCGCTCGGCCGCGCCCTCATCTCCGAGGCGCCGGTCTGCCTGATGGACGAGCCGCTTTCCAACCTCGACGCGCAGCTCCGCGGCGAGATGCGCCACGAGATCCGCGCGCTGCAGCAGAAGCTCGGCATCACCATGGTCTACGTGACGCACGACCAGACCGAGGCGATGACCATGGCCGACCAGGTCGTGCTGCTGCGCGACGGTCATATCGAGCAGGATGGGGCCCCCCATGTGCTCTATGAGCGGCCGGCGAGCCTCTTCGCCGCGCGCTTCATCGGCACGCCGCCGATGAACACCCTGGCGCTGGGGGATGGCGCCGGCGGCGCGGTGATCCGCGGCACCGAGGGACCGACGCTGCTGCCCCACGCCGGCGACGGGCTGATGCTGGGGATCCGGCCCGAGGCGGTACTGATCGGCGGCGAGCGCGGGCTTCCCGCCCGGGTCGAGGGCGTGGAATTCCTGGGCGCCGACAGCCTCGTCACCTGCGCGATCGGCGGCGAGCGTCTGGTCGCCCGCGTGCCGGGCCGAGCGGCGATGGCGGCGGGCACATCCATCCGGCTTTCGTGGCGCGCCGAGGACCTTCACCTCTTCGATGCCGGCGAGGGCGGGCGGCGCGACGATCTGGCCCCGCTTGCCGCCAGCCAGCCGCTCGAAATCGCGATCTGACGACATCACTCACGGAGTTCAACGGGGGAGTTCAGGCTATGCGGGGGAACAAGCTTCTGGAGCTGGTGCTGGGCGTGGTGCTCATGCTGGGCGCGGTATTCGCCAGCGCCACGGCCAAGGCCACCGACCTTACCTTCTATTATCCGGTGGCGGTCGGCGGCCCGATCACCAAGATCATCGACAGCATGGTGGCGGATTTCCAGAAGGAGAATCCCGGCATCACCGTGCACGCGATCTATACCGGCAGCTATCAGGATTCGATCGCCAAGGCGCTCACCGCGGTGAAGGGCGGCGAGCCGCCCCACGTGGCGGTGCTGCTCTCCACCGACATGTTCACCCTCATCGACGAGAAGGCGGTGGTGCCCTTCGACGAGGCGATCAAGACCGACGAGGACCGGAAGTGGGTGAAGAGCTTCTATCCCGCCTTCATGGCCAACAGCCAGACCGGCGGCAAGACCTGGGGCATTCCCTTCCAGCGCTCCACCATCGTCATGTACTGGAACAAGGACGCCTTCAAGGAGGCCGGCCTCAACCCCGACGTCGCGCCGAAGAACTGGGACGAACTGGTCGCCTTCGGCAAGAAGCTCACCAAGCGCGACAGCTCCGGCAACGTGACACAATGGGGCGTCGAGATCCCGACCAGCGGCTTTCCCTATTGGCTGTTCCAGGGCCTCACCACCGAGAACGACGCCATGCTGATGAACGAGGCAGGCACCGAGACCTATTTCGACAAGCCCGGCGTCGTCGAGGCGCTGCAGTACCTGATCGACCTCTCGCAGAAGGACAAGGTGATGGCGCCCGGCATCCTGGAATGGGGCACCACGCCGAACGATTTCTTCGAGCGCAAGGTGGCGATCATCTGGACCACGACAGGCAACCTCACCAACGTCAAGAACAACGCCAAGTTCCCCTTCGGCGTCGCCATGCTGCCGGAGAGGAAGCGGCGCGGCTCGCCCACCGGCGGCGGCAACTTCTATCTCTTCGCCAAGACGACGCCGGAGCAGAAGGCGGCGGCGCTCACCTTCATCAAGTGGATGACGACGCCGGAGCGCGCCGCGGAATGGGGCATCAAGACCGGCTATGTGGCGACGCGGCCCGACGCCTGGGAGACACCGCAGATGAAGGCCTATGTGGCGGACTTCCCGGCCGCCGCGGTGGCGCGCGACCAGCTACCCTTCTCGGTGGCGGAGCTCTCGACCCACGACAATCAACGGGTCACCAAGGTCTTCAACGACAACCTCCAGGCGGCGCTCACCGGCGCCAAGACCGCCGAGCAGGCGATGAAGGACGCCCAGCGCGAGGCGGACCGGCTGCTCAGACCCTATCGGTGATTGCTTGCTGCCACTCCCCTCTCCCCGGCGGGGAGAGGGTTGGGTGAGGGGGTGTCGATGACGCGCCGCTGGCAGGTCCACATCCAGGGCTGGCTGCTGCTGCTGCCGGCGGCGGTGCTGCTGGCGACTTTCACGCACTACCCCGCCGTTGCCACCCTCTGGCAGAGCCTCTTCACCACGCCGAAGGGCGACCGCGCGGCGAAGTTCATCGGGCTCGCCAACTACCAGGACATGCTGACCGACCCCGTCTTCTGGCAGGTGCTGGTCAACAACATGTGGTACGCGCTCGGCACCATCCCGGTGTCGATCGCGCTCGCCATCGCCATGGCGCTGATCGTCAATGGCCGCATCGCCGGGCGGCCCTTCCTGCGCCTCGCCTTCTTCACTCCGACAGTGCTGCCGATGATCGCCGTCGCCAATATCTGGCTCTTCTTCTACACGCCGGGCTATGGGCTCCTCGACCAGGTCCTCGGGGTCTTTGGCTTCGCCAGCCGCAACTGGCTCGGCAGCCGCGACAGCGCGCTCCTCTGCCTGATGATGGTGTCGATCTGGAAGGAAGCCGGCTTCTTCATGATCTTCTACCTGGCGGCGCTGCAGCAGATCTCGCCCAGCCTCGGCGAGGCGGCGGCGATCGAGGGCACCGGGCGCTGGTACTTCTTCCGCCGCGTGACTTTTCCGCTGTTGATGCCGACCACCCTCTTCGTGCTGGTGAACGCGGTCATCAACTCCTTCCGCCTCATCGACCACATCGTGGTGATGACCCATGGCGGCCCCGACAATGCCAGCAGCCTGCTGCTCTATTACATCTTCGAGGTCGGCTTCAAATACTGGGACAGCGCCTATGCGGCGGCGCTCACCATCGTGCTGGTGGCAATCCTCGCGACGCTGGCGCTGCTGCAGTTCCTGATCCTCGAGCGGCGGGTGCACTACCAGTGAGCGCGCGCCAGCACCCGATCCCCCGCGGCATCGAGACCCTGGGCGCCTGGGCGCTGGCGCTGCTCTGGATCATGCCGCTCGCCTACGCGGTCTGGACCGCCTTCCACCCCGGCGCCTACGCCGCGCATTTCACCCTGGGCGCGCCGCTCACCCTCAGGAACTTCGCCGCCGCCTGGGCAGCCGCGCCCTTCGCGCGCTATTTCCTCAACACCGTGCTGCTGGTGAGCATGGTGCTGGCGGCGCAGCTCGTGCTTTGCACGCTCGCTGCCTACGCCTTCGCGCGCTTCGAGTTCATCGGCCGCAACATCATGTTCGCCCTGGTGCTGGTGCAGCTGATGGTGGTTCCAGACGTGCTGCTGGTGGAGAATTACAGCACCATGAGCAGCCTCGGCCTCCTCGACACCATCACCGCCATCGGCCTTCCCTACATGGCCTCCGCCTTCGGCATCTTCCTGCTGCGGCAGACCTTCAAATCGGTGCCGCGCGAGCTCGACGAGGCGGCGCGCGTCGAGGGCGCCGGCCCGCTCACCATCCTCTGGCGCGTCTACGTGCCGCTGGCGCGCCCGGTGCTGGTCGCCTTCGGCCTGGTCTCCGTCAGCTTCCACTGGAACAACTTCCTCTGGCCGCTGATCGTCACCAACTCCGTCGAGACGCGGCCCGTGACCGTCGGGCTCGAGGTCTTCGCCAGCACCGACCAGGGCGTCGACTGGTCGATCATCACCGCGGCCACTCTGATGACCTCGGCGCCGCTGCTGCTCGCCTTCCTGATCTTCCAGCGCCAGTTCGTCCAGAGCTTCATGCGCGCCGGCATCCGCTAGCGGGCTTCCTCAAATTGACAGAATTCGGATTTGACCGGCGCGCGCCGGAGGGATAGGCGTGGACCATGGCAGAGACGCTGGCGGACCTCGTCCGCACCATGCGCGAGGTGACGGCGCGGACCCGGGATCCCCGCCGCATTGTCGAGGCGCTCGGCGAGCCCGCCCGATGCTTCGCCCGCTCGCCTGTCTGCCGCCGGCCGGACTTCCACGCCGCCGACGAGGCCCAGGGCTTCGGGATCTTCTTTCTCAACGAGGAACCCGACCACACGCTGGCGGTCGTCGTCGCCTCGCTGCTGCCCGGGCGATCGCTGCCGCCGCACAATCACCGCACCTGGGCGCTTGCCGTCGGCGTCGAGGGAAGCGAGACCAACATCTCCTGGCGACGCCTCGATGACGGATCGCGGAAGGGCTATGCCGAGATCGTCGAGACCGGCCGCAGCATCGCCGGCCCCGGCGATCTTCTCACCTTCGCACCGGACGACATCCACAGCGTCGTCAACGAGACGGCCACCCTGTCGCTGTCGCTCAATCTCTATGGGCTGAGCTTCCCCTATACCCACGCCAGCCGCTTCGACCCTGTCGCCCGGACCGAAGCCCCGCTGATCCCGGATTCGCCGGTCTGAAGCCGGTCGGAACGGGTGCTGACGGCCCGTTCCGGCTCCGGAAATCTCTTGCTGCGGAGCCCCACGACCCGCGTTCCGCGCGGGGTGTCATAAGTCTGTCCAATCACCGATTGAGGGAACGAAGCGGCAGGCATGGCCTTTCTTCCGCATAGCCCGGCGGCGCCCCCGTGCGCCGCCCCCATCGGAGGAGCTTGCCATGAGGCCGCTCGCTGTATCGCTGCTGACCCTGTCGTTCGTCGCCGCAGGACCGCTGACCGCGGCTGCGATGGAGCGCGGCCCCGTCCTGCCCTCGCACGGCGCGGTGATCGCGGTCGACGAGAGCTTCACCCAGAAGCGCGAGGAATATCAGGAGCGCGCCCAGCGGCAAATGGACGAGTGGGGCCACAAGATGCGCGACGCCGCCGAGAGCGCCAAGGCGAACGGCCGCCAGCTCGCCAGCGACGCCCAGGCGGAGATCGATCGCGCCTGGGCCGACACCAAGGAGCAATGGGCGAAGCTGCAGCACGCGAGCGCCGACGGCTGGGAGCGCGCGCGCATCGCCTATGAGCATGCCTCGCGCAAGATGCAGGACGAGTGGAACAAGTTCCATCCGAGCGCCAACTGAGGCGCGCGGCCATCGACGCGATCATCACCGGGACACGGGAGACGAACCATGCTGGGCTGGGCCGCGTTCTTCTTCATCATCGCGCTGATCGCCGGCGTGATGGGATTCACCGGCATCGCGGTGGCGACGGCGCAGATCGCCCAGGTGCTGTTCTTCCTGTTCCTGGTGCTGTTCGTGGTCTCGCTGATCATCTCGCTGATCCGCGGCCGCGCCCCGCCGCTG
>DATJOK010000001.1:0-3670 GCA_035507155.1 Allostellaceae bacterium | reverse complement strand
CTCAACATCCCGCCCGAGCATCCGGCGCGCCAGGAGCAGGACACCTTCTATCTGACCGAGAAGCGGGACGGCAGCCGCAAGGTGCTGCGCACGCATACCTCGCCGGTGCAGATCCGCACCATGCTGGCGGAGAAGCCACCGATCCGCATCATCGTGCCCGGCCGCACCTTCCGCAGCGACCATGACGCGACCCACAGCCCGATGTTCCACCAGGTCGAAGGCCTGGTGATCGATCGCGCGACGCACATGGGGCACTTGAAGGGCTGCCTGATCGAGTTCTGCCGCGCCTTCTTCGAGGTGGACGATCTGCCGGTGCGCTTCCGGCCGAGCTACTTCCCCTTCACCGAGCCCAGTGCCGAGGTCGATATCGGCTGCTCGCGCGCCGGCGGCGAATTGAAGATCGGCGCCGGCGGCGACTGGCTGGAGATCCTGGGCTGCGGCATGGTGCACCCCAAGGTGCTGGAGAACTGCAACATCGATCCCAAGATCTACCAGGGCTTCGCCTTCGGCATGGGGATCGAGCGCATCGCCATGCTGAAATACGGCATCCCGGACCTGCGGCCGTTCTACGACAGCGACCTGCGCTGGCTCCGGCACTACGGCTTCCTGCCGCTCGAGGTGCCCTCCATGGTGGGAGGGCTGGCGCGATGAAGACCACCCTCGGCTGGCTCAGGAGCCATCTCGAGACCAAGGCCAGCCTCGACGAGATCGTGCGCGCGCTCGTCATGCTCGGCCTCGAGGTGGATGCGATCGAGGACCGCGCCAAGGACCTGAAAGACTTCACCGTGGCGCGGGTGATCTCCGCCGAGCCGCATCCCGATGCCGACAAGCTCCGGGTCTGCATGGTGGATACCGGCAGCGAGCGGGTGCAGGTGGTGTGCGGCGCGCCCAACGCGCGCGCCGGCATGCTCGGCGTCTTCGCGCGGGTCGGCCTCACCATCCCGCGCACCGGGCTGCAGCTCAAGGAGGCGACGATCCGCGGCGTCGCTTCCAAGGGCATGCTTTGCTCGGCCTACGAGATGGGCCTCTCGGACGACCACGAGGGGATCATCGATCTGCCGGAAGGTGCGCCGGTGAGCGCGCCCTTCGCCGGCGCGCTCGGCCTCGACGATCCCGTGCTCGACATCAAGGTGACGCCGAACCATGCGGAGGCGCTGGGCGTCTACGGCATCGCCCGCGATCTCGCCGCAGTCGGGCTCGGCACGCTGAAGCCGCTCGACGTGAGCCGCGTGCCGGGCAGATTCCCGGCGCCCAAGGCGGTGCATCTGGCGGGGCCCGACGACAAGGCATGCCCGCTCTTCGTCAGCCGCCTGGTGCGCGGCGTCAAGAACGGCGAGAGCCCGCAATGGCTGAAAGACCGGCTGACCGCGATCGGGCTCCGGCCAATCTCGGCGCTGGTCGACATCACCAACTTCCTCACCTTCGACATCAACCGGCCGCTGCACGTCTTCGATGCCGGCAAGATCGAGGGAGATCTCGCCGTGCGCGGCGCGCGGCCGCGCGAGACCATGCTGGCGCTCAACGGCAAGAGCTACGAGCTCGACGCCGAGGTGACGGTCATCGCCGACAACAGAGGGCCGCAGAGTCTCGGCGGCGTGATCGGCGGCGAGGCCACCGGCTGCACCGCCGAGACCACCAGCGTGCTGATCGAGGCGGCGCTCTTCGATCCCGTGCGCACTGCCGCCACCGGGCGGCGGCTCGGCATCCAGTCCGACGCGCGCTATCGCTTCGAGCGCGGCCTCGATCCGGAGATGGTGCTGCCCGGCATCGAGATCGCGACGCGGCTCGTCCTGGAGCTCTGCGGCGGCGAGCCCTCGGAAGTGGCGGTGGCCGGCGCCATCCCTGCCTGGCGGCGGCAGTATTTCCTCCGCGTCGAGCGCTGCCGCACCTTGGGCGGCGTCGATGTGCCGCCGGCGGATCAGCAGCGGCATCTGATCGCCCTCGGCTTCAAGGTCGAGACCCGCGAAGGCGGCTTCTCGGTCGAGCCGCCGCCCTGGCGCGGCGACGTGGTGGGCGAGGCGGATCTGGTCGAGGAGATCCTGCGCGTCCACGGCTACGACAAGATCCCGGTGGTGCCGCTCGCCCGCGAGACCGCGCTGCCGAAGCCGGCGCTGACGCCGGTGCAGAAGCGCGCGGTGATGACGCGGCGCGCGATGGCGGCGCGCGGCCTCGTCGAGGCGGTGACCTTCTCCTTCCTGCCGAAGGCGCAGGCGGAGCTCTTCGACGGCGGCAGCGCCGAGCTCACCCTCATCAACCCGATCAGCGCCGACCTCGACGTGATGCGGCCGTCGATCCTGCCGAACCTCGTCACCGCCGCGCAGCAGAACGCCGATCGCGGGCTGATGAACGCCGCGCTCTTCGAGGCCGGGCCGCAGTATCGCGACGACACGCCGGAAGGCCAGAGCCTGGTGCTGGCCGGCGTGCGCATGGGCGCCACCGGCCCGCGCCACTGGCGCGACGGCGGCCGGCCGGTCGATGCCTTCGTCGCCAAGGCCGATGCGCTGGCGGCGCTCGCTGCCGCCGCGGCGCCGGTGGAGAATCTCCAGGTCAGCACCGACGCGCCCAAATGGTACCACCCGGGCCGCTCCGGCAGCCTGCGCCTCGGCCCCACGGTACTCGCGCATTTCGGCGAGCTGCACCCGCGCGTGGCGCAGGCGCTCGGCGCCAAGCAGACGGTCGCTGCCTTCGAGGCCTATCTCGACGCGGTGCCGGTGCCGCGCGCCAAGGCGGGGAAGGCGCGGCCGCTGCTGAAGCTCTCGCCGTTCCAGCCGGTGACCCGCGATTTCGCCTTCGTGGTCGACAAGGGTCTCGCCGCCGAGACGCTGCTGAAGGCGGCGCGCAACGCCGACAAGAAGCTGGTCGCCGAGGTGCGGCTCTTCGACGTCTACGAGGGCACCGGCCTGCCCGAGGGCAAGAAGTCGGTCGCCATCGAGGTGACCCTGCAGCCGGTCGACGCCACCCTCACCGAGGCGGCGCTGGAAGGCTTCTCGAAGAAACTCGTCGAGCAGGTGACGAAGGCGACCGGCGGCACGCTGCGGAGCTGAGGCGGCGATGCCCGCGACCGGCTTCCCCGAGATCCGCAAGGCCGCCGAGCGGCGTCTCGGCAAGGCGGCGCTGGCGCGGCGGCTGCCGAAGCTTAAGTCCGCGGCGGCGCTGCGGAAGCTCGGGGACGATCGCTATCTCTCGCTGATGGCGCTCAGGATCTTCCGCGCCGGACTCCGCCACGACATGGTGGATGCGAAGTGGCCCGCCTTCGAGACGGCATTCCGCGGCTTCGAGCCGCGCAAGGTGCGGGCCATGAGCGACGAGCAGGTGGAGGCGCTGATGCAGGACAGCCGCCTCATCCGCCATCTCGGCAAGCTCAAGGCGGTGCACGCCAACGGCGCCGCGATGCTGGATCTCGCCGCGGAGAAGGGAAGCTGCGGCGCCTATCTCGCCGACTGGCCCGGCGGGGAGGTGGTGGCGCTCTGGGAGGATCTGGCTGAGCGATTCCACCAGATGGGCGGCAACTCCGGTCCTTATTTCCTGCGCATGGCCGGCAAGGACAGCTTCATCCTGACCCAGGCGGTGGTGAAGGGGCTGCAGCATTGGGGCCTCTTCAAGGGCGAGCCCAAGGGCAAGCGCGACCGCGCCGCCGTGCAGGCGATCTTCAACGACTGGGCGGCGGAGA